>DAOUUM010000162.1 GCA_030668165.1 Candidatus Heimdallarchaeota archaeon | reverse complement strand
TAGGTGAAATAATGATAGAAACGAGTGGTAATCACTTTTCCATCAGAATCATGCCAGGGTAACTGAACATTGAACAGATCTGAAGGATCCTGATTATTTCTAATTGCTTCGAATATCTGTTCTTTTACCCCGGATCTCCACTTTCGCCAGACTGAAAATATAATATCACCATCTTTTGTCAGTAATTTGGATACTGATTTCATTGTTGCCATGCGTAAATTATGATTGGAAAGATGATGTAACACGGCAATCATGAGTATAGAATCTGTCACATTTTTTCTGAATGGAAGTGTGGGTAGTGATCCAGCAATTTTCCCGGTATTATCCTGCCCATCAATACCATCAAGTAATTCAAAGGATAGATCGAAGGCAATTTTGTGATTGGCATCCACCATCTCAAGATTCCTTGCATTGCCAGCACCTATATCAATGACAATATCCCTTTTATGCCAGTTTATCTCTTCAATAAACTTGATAAAATCAATCCAAGGTTTGGATTTTTTGCGTAGATAATCCTGTGATAGAATACCATAAGAGTCCTTCAATTTATGAGCCACGATTATCTCCTTACCTGTTATTATTTCCTAGTTCTAATAGTTCACGATTGGTTTTCATATTTTTCTTCTGAGGAGGTATTTTTGTCACTGAGTAGATAAAGTGCTTTATTACTTCTAATATTTAATAAAGGAATAACTAATAAATAAAGAGGGAAGATGATTGTTGTGGATTTTTCAGAGCTTCTAGCTGATGATGACTCATTGGCAACCAGTCCAGAGATGAAAAAATATCACCATACTCTGAAATTACAGGTGAAAGAAGCTTTAGTAATTGCATCCGATGCAAAATCAAAGGGATTTGATCCCAAAAAGGAGGTTGAGATTTATATTGCCCAGGATGTGGCCTCTAGAACTGAAGGATTGGTTGGCCCACCTGGTATTGCCAAGAGACTAAAAGAACTAGAAGACGACTATAACAAGGATCAGATAGTGGTAAAAATTGCCCAGGAAATTGCAAGGGGAGAATTCTCCAATGGAGACATGCAGACGGTTGAGGAACTGGCAGACCAGGCCTTAAGAACTGCATTATCCTATCAGACTGAGGGAATTACTGCTGCCCCCATTGAGGGGATTAGCAAGGTACGTCTCAAACCTAATCAAGATGGAAATGAGTATCTTGCAGTTTACTATGCGGGACCTATTCGCAGTGCAGGTGGAACAGCCCAGGGAGTATCTGTGATCATCGCTGATATCATCAGAGAAACACTGGAGCTGGCACGATATGAGGCAACTCCAAATGAGGTGGAGCGAATGCTGGAGGAGGTCCGTTTATACAATAAGATAATGCATCTTCAACTTCCCACCAGTGATGATGAGATCCGTCATGCTTGGAAAAATATTCCAGTCATGATAACTGGAGACCCCACCGAGAAAGAAGAGGTGGGAGGTTACAGAGATATTGAGAGTATGGATAGTAATAGGGTACGTGGAGGTGCCTGTCTGGTTCTTAACGATGGATTGGTCGGTAGGGCCAAGAAAATCACCAAGAGAATCAAAAAACTTAATCTAGATGGCTGGGGATGGTTAGATGAAATTGCAGCTGGTAAGTTCACCGATGACAGGGAAACAGATTCCAAGGAGGGAGGAAAACCAACAAAAGTCACTCCTGATTACTCATTTGCCTCGGATGCATTGATGGGTAGACCAACATTCTCTGATGCAACGGAAAAAGGAGGCTTCAGACTTCGATATGGGCATGCCAGGAATACCGGTATTGCTGGAATTGGGATTCATCCTGGAACAATGGCTGCTGTCAAGGAATTTCTTGCTCCGGGCACACATATTAGAACCGAAAGGCCTGGAAAGGGGAGTATTGTGGCACCAATTGACTCTATCAAACCACCTGTAATTTTGCTTAAGAATGGTGATGTGGTAGAGTTTGATAATTATGATGAGAATGTGAAAATTATCGATGAAATTGAAGAAGTATTATTCATTGGTGATCAGTTAATTGGAGTGGGTGAATTTTTCCAGAATAATTATCGATTGGTTCCTCCTGGTTGGAATGAGGAATGGTGGGCTCTGGAGATGATTAGAGCGGGATGGCAGGGAAAAAACAAGGATGAGAACGATTTCCAGTTCTTCGCCCGTATGTATTACAAACCACCTGGTATTGATGAGGTAATTAAACTTGCAAGTGAATATGATGTTGCACTTCATCCAAAATATACTCCGGCATGGATCTACATCACTCCTCATGAAGTGGAAGAATTAAGACTCAAATTATGGGAGGCAAAAGGAACCTCTGTTTCGACTGATGTCAAAAAGATCCTTGAAAAATCTTTTATACTTCACAAAGTGGTTGATGAGGGGTTGGATCTAGGATCATTTATCAAGGTTCTACAACTTCAATTACCAGAAAAAATCAACGTAGATAATCTGGACGAGTTTGAATCCGGTTTAACACTGGTACAGCAGATTGCACCTGTTAAAATCAGAGATATCATGGGAACCACCATTGGTTCTAGAATGGGAAGACCGGAGAAGGCAAAGGCCAGACTGATGAAACCACAGCTAAATGGTCTCTTTCCAGTGGGAACTGATAAGAAAATAAAACGGCTCTTATCTAATGCCATTGAGAAGGGAGAGATTGATGTGTTCCTCAGCAATAGATACTGTACCTCATGTAATAAGGGGACATACAAGATAAATTGTGATTGTGGCAGGGAGACAATACTCCGGGGGAAGTGTAAGAATCCAAGATGCCGGGCAGATATGGACGAGGGACCATGTGATATATGTGGTAGCAATATATCCTTCACCAGACCTTATACCATTGATATGAATGAGTATATGAAGGAAATATATTCCAAAATTGACCGTATGCCAGCTGTGGTCAGATTAAAAGATCAGATAAAAAATCCTCAGGGTATACCAGAAATTCTTGAAAAAGGAATACTGAGAGCAAGATACAATCTCAATGTGTTTAGAGATGGAACTATTCGCTATGATGCAACTGATGCTCCACTTACCCATTTTTATGCAAAAGAGGCCAAAGTTAGTGTTGATAAATTAAAAGAATTGGGTTATACTGTTGATATTTTTGGTGATGATCTTAATTCCGAAGATCAACTGTTGGAGATAAAACCACAAGATATCATACTCCATACATCAAGCTACAAACACCTGCGAGATGTGGCAAATTTTGTCGATGATGAATTGACCTCAATTTATAAAATGCCAAAATACTATAATATCGAGTCTCCTCAGGATCTTGTTGGTCATCTTGTTATTGGACTTGCACCCCATACTTCTGCAGGAGTTATTGGTAGAATTATAGGTTATACCGATTCTTCTGTCTGCTGGGCCCATCCCTTCTGGCATTCATCAAAACGGCGCAATTGCGTAGATTACAATGAAGAATTAATTGTTTATAACGAACAAACAGAACAAATCCAAAAGATAGTGATTGGTAAATTTATTGAAAATCTAGTTGGAAAGGGTTATCCGTTTGAAATAGTTGATGATTACAATACAAAGGCAATCACCAATCCATATAATCATTTGAAATCCCTGAGTATATCAGAAGATGGTTTGAAACCTGTGTTAACACCGATAAAGAATTGGATACTAGGAAGTTCAGATGAATGGATTACTATTACGACCAAATCAGGGTCTAGATTAAGGATGACGGGTAATCACCAACAAATTGTTTGGGACGCTCAGAGGGAATTATTATACAGAAAGAATGCTATTGAATTGAAGGAGACTGATATTTTGATTTCGAGAGACGAATTACCCGATTTCAATAAATGCAAATCAATGGGAAAAAATTTAATACAAGAACAATCAGAAAAACGTAAACTGAATTCTCTTGGAAGAAATTATTTGAATTCCAATCTCTTTGTCGACAAGATTAAATCAATAGAGTTTGAAAATAAGACCGAAAAAGCATATTGCGTGGAGATTGGTGATGATACCTCAAAATCCTATGACCATAATATCACTCTTCTGAATGCACCAGTTACTGGACAATGCGACGGAGATGAGGACGGTGTAATCCTTCTATTGGATGGTTTCATCAATTTCTCCAAGGTCTACCTACCCACCACCCGGGGAAGTAAAATGGATACACCCCTTGTACTCGTGGCCACATTAAATCCAAATGAAGTGGATGATGAGGCATTCAATCTTGATAGTATGATCAGCTATCCCCTGGAGTTCTATAAAGCGGCCAGTGAATTTGAACTACCATCCACACTGGGTGCAGTAATTCACAGAGCTGAGCAGAGATTGGGTAAACCTGAACAATACGAGGGTTATACTTATTCACACCCCACCTCAAATATCTCAGAGGGACCCAAAACATCCAAATACAAGGATCAGGAGCTTGATATCAGGGCCAAACTGGATTTGCAACTGGATCTGGCTAAGATAATCAGGGCAGTTGAATCCAAATCTACAGCTCTGCGAATACTGGAGAAACATGTATTACCGGATTTGATGGGAAATCTGAGAGCTTTTGCATCTCAGCAGGTGCGATGTGTCACCTGCAATACCAAGTATCGTCGGGTTCCACTTGCTGGCAAGTGCAAGAATAAGGACTGCCCGAAAAGTAATATAATACTTACTGTACCACCCAAGGGGGTGTCGAAATACTATGATATCTGTAAAAGGCTGGTCGAGGATTATGATCTTGGTGTTTATCATGAGAATAGATTGGAAAGAATAAAAATTGCTCTGGATAGTCATTTCCCAGAGAAAAAGAGGGTAACCTTTGATTTAGCCGATTGGCTATCCTGATTCATTCTTCAGGGACAAAAATTGCCATTAATATATATAATAAAAGCCCTGTACCACCAGCGAAAATGAGTAAGAACCAGATGATTCTAACTACTGATGGATCCATTCCCCAGTAATTCGCAACACCAGCCGCAACACCAGCAATTACGCGGTCATCACGACTACGTACCAGTCTATCTGGTCTTTGTATACCTTGATTAATCACTCCAGGACCTATTGGTTTTCCACAGGATTCGCAAAATTTAGATTTGTCATTTGAGGTACTTCCACAGTAACTACATTGCATGAATTAAAGGGGCTAATCAAAGATAAATACCCTTGTGAAATTCAACAAATAAATAATCAAGTTATACCTAGAGAGATAACAGAATGAATAAAAATCAGGAACCTCGGTATTAATCATGGAGATAGTTGAGAGGGTAATCAGTCAGGAAACAGATAAGTTCATGGATGAATTCCTTGACTTTCAGGAAATAATTCATAATAACTATTCCAGCGAGGGCGAATTATTATCCAGAGAGGATCGAAGGCACAAGTTACGAATACCTGTAAGAGAAGGGCGAATAACCAGACAATTATACTGTGTCCAAGATGGTAGAATCCTTGGAAGGGGATTGTTAGATTATTCAACAATAGATCTGAACAATACCGAGTATGCAGAATTAGAGATTGATGTGCTACCTGATCATGAAAATACTGGAATTGTTTCCGAGATAATAAAAGAATTACTCCTAATTGCAAATCGTTTGGGTAAATCCAAGATTGAGATCTGGGTTAAGTCAAATAACACAGATCGTCTGGAACTCATTAAGAAGCTCCCGTTAAACCTTTCTAGAACCGAAATAAACAATAGATTGTATAGAAACGATATAAATTTTGATTATATAAATTCAAAGTATAATGAATTCTCTGAAAAATTGGTTGGGTATGATCTGGTGATTATGAATAAATTTGATTATGATACAAATATTCTCAATGATGACCTTGATTTTGCTGAGGTATTATTAGATTTCATAAACGATGTACAAAATCTTGGACCCATGGAGGAGTCGGAGAGGGCAGATCGTGAGATGTCAATGGATACTCTCAAGGTAAGAGCTCAGCACAGCTTGAAAATCAACAATAACAGATTGAATGTTTTATTGTATGATGGTACTATGATAGTTGGGAGGTCACATGTGAAATATCCAATTACGGATACAATTATACAGGTAAACACTGGTTTCACTGCAGTTAGAAAAGCCTATCAGGGTAAGGGAATTGCTACCTATCTGAAAATTGTGGTACTGAAAGAGCTTCTCAAACTGGGATTTGAATATTTGGATACAGAGAATTCCAAGGTAAATGCTGCGATGTTGAAAATTAATACAAATCTGGGATTCAGGAAAAATTACCTCAATTATGAATATTCAGGTAATTTAGAGGATATGATGAAATATTACAATTTGAACCAATCAGAACCTAATCACGTTGGGCTTTAATCCCAATTTATCCACAAAATCAGTCATTTCCTCGTGGCTCAATAGTCTGCCATAACCGGCATGTGCAACTATTGCAGCCTCCAGAACATTAGTTCCAAAGGTCCTACCCTGGATTTCGGGAGTCGTGGTTATTATGGCTGATACTCCTCTTTCCTTGAAATCCTTTATATCATCACTTGTTGTGGTATTTGTTAGAATAACCTTTCCCTCCATATCCATGGGTGCATATTTCTTAGTGTAGATAAAATCACCTGCAATGAGTGTGGCTGATTCAAAGTATTTTTTGTATTTTTCTGGAGAATTAGTATCCTGGCTGGATCCGGTTGGATATAACCAACTCATGGGGGCTTGCCTCAGTATGGGGAGGAACATTCTTGCCAATCGATGCACCGATTTCATAGAACGGATTCCAAATCTAATTCCCAACCCGAAAATAAAATCACCATAAAAGGACTCTAATCCTGCATCAATTATTGACCATGCCATGCTATACCGATCTATTGCTGCAGTTACCAGAGCTGTTCTTGGTTTATCCTCGAATAGATCCTCAATCTGATCAGATACTGATTGCAAACAATATCTCTCTATTGTTTTTTTTACTCCGTCTCCATCAGCAATAGGAGTC
>DAOUUM010000439.1 GCA_030668165.1 Candidatus Heimdallarchaeota archaeon | reverse complement strand
CCATGGACAAATCAGTAAAGCGATAATCTATACTAGTAAGTCAATTGAAAGCTTCAAAATCATGAATTTTCAGGTGGGAAGAATGGCTTCTTTGTTAGAATTGGCCAAAATTAAGTATTTATCAAATGAAATTACAGGTGCAATTTCTATCCTTGATGAACTTTTTGAATACCGAGAAGAGTTCAGAGGTAGTTTGATGATTTTAGAGGTTATTCTATTCCGAGTATTAATCTTTTGCCGAACAGACGATAAGACAGAAATAGAGGATTATATCAACCATTATGAAGAAATTAAAGACTCTGAATATACCCACTCATCAAAGGTTATTGTTGAGTTGATCGAAGCTATTTTATCACTCTCTAGGACTGGAATAAGAAGTAAAGCAGCAGCACTTGTGAAATTGGAATGGATAATCAATCAAAA
This sequence comes from Candidatus Heimdallarchaeota archaeon, assembly GCA_030668165.1. Taxonomy (GTDB): domain Archaea; phylum Asgardarchaeota; class Heimdallarchaeia; order Heimdallarchaeales; family Kariarchaeaceae; genus JAJRQD01. Next base: position 2,476 of record DAOUUM010000439.1, on the reverse strand, counting down.
AGAGGTAAATTTTGAATTAAAAAATTATTCAATCCGATTTGTTATTGAGATCCTATTAATGGATTACAAGGAGAATTTATCACATGAGATTTTTGGAGAAATAATTCAATATTTGACAATACTTGAGGAGATTTCAAAGAAAGAGAACCTATATCCTACAATGATAGAAACAATGATTATCAGATCCAAGTTCCTGGTAATTCAGGGCAAATTCCAAGAATCAAATATTATTCTGGACGAGGCAATTTATCTTGCCGGGAAATATAAATTGGAGACCCCTAAACAGCAAATAATCAAAGAAAAATCACGATTAGTTGATGAATTCCAGAGACTAAAATCATTTGTGGATGTAAATTATGAATTTCTTGATGATATCGAAAAACAAGAGTTCGAAGATTATTTAGATTCAATTAGAAAATTCAGAGTGAAATTAAAGGACTGATATTATGCTGGACAAAGGTAATACCATGTTCCATTTGGCCTTACGATCAACCAACAGCTAGGATTATGACTAAACTGAATCGAGGTCATTTTGAACGATTCAATAGATCCCCCCTTTCTGGTAATTTCCGCCTTTATTTCTTCTTCGAGTTCTTTGATTTTGTTAAACAAAGCACCTTTCTCATCTAATCGATTAATTGCAAATGGTAATTCTTCCACCATAATTATCGACTTGTGATTCGGTATTTTTACTTAAATATTTCTCATAAAAAACTCATACTTTGATTTGACTTGACTATAATTCCATCCAAAATTTAATACATTAAATTATAATAATTTTAGTGGAAAAAGAAATACTTAGAATGTAACCTAGAAGAACAGGATTAGGATAGACCATGACAGACGTAGTTAATATTGCAAAAAATATAATTTCTTTTGATACAACAATTAATCCACGAGAGGGAGTTTTTCCCAATTCAGAATGTTCTGATTATATTCATAAATTTGGAAAAGAAAACAATTATGAAACAATTGAAATTGATAATTGTAAATGGGGTAAATCACCATATGCAGATACTGATATCTATCCAGTGATTCTGTACAAAAAGGGAAATGAAAAACCCGATCCTGTAGTTCTATTTCTGGGTCATATTGATGTTGTTCCAGTACCAGAGGGTGAATCATGGGATACAGATCCATTCACTCCCACAATTATTGAAGATAGATTGTGTGGGCGGGGATCCAGTGACATGAAAGGTGCGGTGGCCGCATTTCTAGCAGCATTTGCTGACTATCAACCAGAAAAAGGTACAGTTGTTATTGCCCTGTGTGGGGATGAAGAAGTGGGTGGATCCACCTCAATGCCAGTGATTCTTGAAAAACTTAAGCAAAACAACTTACTGCCACAGTTTGTGATCAATGGTGAACCCAGCTCTAAACCCATAGTTGTCACCAAAAGAAGAGGGGCCAGTTGGATCAAACTATCATTTCCAATCAATAAGGTGGAGGTGCGAGGCAAACTCGAATCATTTGAGTTCAAATCATTCACTGGTAATGGGGTAGATACATTACATAGTGCTCAATTCACCCTGGGTGCAGATTCACATGCCATGTATACTGCTGCCAAGCAATCATTTGAGCGCATGATATGTTCTCTTAGTAGTTCATCAATCAATGATAACTCAGTACCTGCAACAGTGAAGATGAGTTATGTCGATCTTGTCTCAGATGGTGATGAAAAACACACAGGTTATGCGAATGTAACTAGGTTCATGAATGGTGTGAGTTCTTTGGCATCACTGAACTGGCCAATAGTTCAGAGCAAGTATGGAATAAGTGTATGTCCTAATTTATTCAAACTGGATGAGGAGAGTAATGAGGCATTCTTTGTTTTCGATATCAGAGCTATGTATAGGGATGAGAACGGTCATGAGGACACCATAAAATTACTCCTAGATCATTTTCAAAAATTTATACCTGAAATAAAAGTTGAGATGCTGGATGCTTTCAGTACGGTAAATGTGGATCCTGAACATCCACTGGCAAAAAAAGTTGCTGAGGTGGCAAGAAATCACGGTGTAAATATTGTAGATGTGGGAGAGAAGCTGGGTGGTTCATCTGATACCAGATACTTCACCAATATTGGGATTCCTGGGGTGGAACTGGGAATGTGTGGGGCCAATGAGCATGGACCGAATGAATGGACCTCTGTTTCTGCATTGAAACGATATCCAGCCATTTATCGAGAGATATTTGAGGAATTAAGTAGGTAGAATTGCGTATAGCACGAGCTAAGCGAAATTTTTATTGCCAAAAATGATACAATGTGCTTAACATAATCACGCATAAATGATGATAATATTAATCGTAATAAGATAGTTTATATTACTAGTTTTGCTTACTTAAGTTCGTTCATGCTCGATTCTTTCTATGAGGGCTTACTTGATATATTATTTCTCGTAAGAATTGTTTGCTTTTCAGTGATACTTTCGTTCTATGTCAAGCTCAGGGAAAGAAGACATCTCTATTTGAGCAT
>DAOUUM010000093.1 GCA_030668165.1 Candidatus Heimdallarchaeota archaeon | reverse complement strand
CTTCCACCCACGTTACTGGTGATATAGGATAGACCCATACCTAGTTTACCCCTAGGATCCCAAGCCGGTAATTCTAGTCCACGGACGTGTACAGCCCATTGATCACTACCATTTCCAAATATTTCTGCAGCTCGTTTAACACCCATTGCTAGTACTTCACCCACACCTTCTTTTTTAGCTATCTTGGTAATCAACTCAATTATTCCTTTTTCATCACCAAACTCAATAGCTTCGGAGAGATATTTTTCAGGAATGGCATCTCTTTGATTGCATTCCATAAACCATGACATTGTTGAACCTGCAGATATGGTATCTAGTCCATAGACATTGCATAGATGGTTTGTATGTAAAATTGTTTCGAGATCAGATGTTCCGAGGTTCGATCCCAGGAGTGCTAGACTCTCATACTCTGGATGCTGTATCATCCTACCATTGGCCCACTCATAATCAGAATCTATGACATAAGCACATGCTAGAGAACATTTGTAACATGGTTTCTTTTGAAGTTTGCCTGCATAGGCTTCCTCGATGGATGATCCCTCAATCTTATCCGAGTGTTCCCATTCCCCTCTTTGATAGTTCATGGTAGGAAGTTGGCCCCTCGCAGAGGAAATTGACACCAACCAAGAAGTTCCCAGTTTTGGTAATTGATGACCATTTAATTTTGATTGTTTGGCTCTTTGGGTGATTTCTTTCTTGATCTCAGCAACTTTTTCTGGAGAATGAACTTCTATTGAACCTGTACCTTTAATAACAATGGCTTTGAGTAATTTAGAGCCAAATATCATACCAATACCGCCTCTACCAGCGGTACGATAGTAATCACTGGTGGTGGTAGCATATTGAACCAAATTCTCACCGGCAGGTCCAATGGAGATAGTTTTTGATCCGGGGTATTTTTCCTTCAGTCTATCCTCTGCTTCCAAGGTATTTGTGCCCCAGATATCTCCTGCTGCTTCAATTGAAATTTTATCATCATCTATCACAATAACACTGGGTACTGTGGCTTTACCTGTGACAATGACTGCATCATATCCCGCAAATCTTAGTTCGGGTCCGACAAATCCACCAACATGACTGTCAATATATATTCCGGATAATGGAGACTTGGTAACTATCACATATCTTCCTGCAATTGGCATTATTCCCTGAGCAGGTCCGGTTGAAAGAACAAGAACACTCTCCGGATCAAGGGGATCCAATACAGGATTCATATATTTGTGCAGTAAGTAAGTTCCAAGACCCTTACCACCTATAAAATTGCCCAATACTGATTTTGATATCTTGGGTTTGGTAATCTTACCTGTACTCAAATCAATCTTAACAGAGAGTTGATGCCATGTCATATGTGAGTGTTGAGGTCACTATTAATTATTGTTTTGATAATTGAATGAATATAGTTAGCCTATTGAATAATTTCAATATTAGGGGAATGGACTTTTTTATGATGCAAGTTTTAAAAAGGTCTAACCGATGAGAATATCATAGGTAAGAGATGTAATGGATTTGAACTTATTTTTACAGGTAATGGGATTTTCTTTGTTTAATCTATTTGTGGGCATCTTATTTGGTTATTTATTAGTATTTTACATTAATAAAAATTATTTCAAATGGAGACCATTCGTGTATAGCTTAATTGTGGGATTGTTATCCCCCGTCATCTCAATAACTATATTTTACATACTCGATAAAGTATACAATTTAACCATCATTAATAATGGATTAATGGTATTTGTATTCATTTTACCAGTGCTTGAGGAGACTGTCAAAACTTTTCTGTTAATAAAATTACTAAAACATTTCAAATTTAAAACTGTTACCGAGGGATTCATCTATGGGGCAATCTTGGGTCTTGGCTTTGCCATATCAGAAAATATTTACTTTGCCTATATTGATCTCACTGATTTTGGAGTAGAGATGGCTATATCAACTACTATTGTAAGGACGTTAATCCTTTTAATTGGACATCCACTATATAGTGGAATAATTGGATCCTCAATCAGTGTAGCTGCCAGAAGTGAGGGTTATTCGGCATGGAACCAGATAATTAAGATGGTACTATTACATATGGCATGGAATTTTGTTGCATTCTGGTTATCACAATTTAATTTTCTATTATACATGTTCGCTTTCATAATTATTGTTTCAATAGGTATATCACTTTATATCAAAGAGAAGAATTTTGTCACTAGATTTGATCAATCACTAAAGCAAACCCAATTAGGTTGATATTTAATAATCCCATCCTAGTGGACATAAAGGATCTTATCATATAATAAATAATAACAAAATTATGTAATCCAGTGAATCATACATAATAAGAAAAATTTAATAATATGATATTATAGTAATGAACATAAGAATTCAAGGAGAAGTAATATGCCAGATTTAATTTCAAAAGAGGATCTCAAGGAACCTTATATTGTTATCAAAGACCTACAGATTAAGGATTTTAGCGATTTTAATAATTATTTCAAATCAATTGTTAACCATACTGAGTTTCTAGATAGTCTTGATTCAAATAATCATTTTATCCAATTACTTAATTTTGGAAATGCGATTGCCAGTGAGATAAGGTTAAAGATATTACATTTCATTAATCTTGTAGAAGTAACCTGTTTTTGCGAACTAGAGAGTGTATTCAAAATTAAACTTAGTACTTTAAATTATCACATCAAGTTATTAGTTCGCGCAAATTTAGTTGAAACCTCCAAGAAGGGCAAAAATATTATTATTAAACTATCCAGAGATTTTGATTCTATTATACCAACAAATTTATTGAATTCATTTCGAAAAATGAACACTTAGAACCCATATTATCAATATTGTTCATCAATTGATTTTTATATAAATGATATGATTAGAATATTTTCTAATTATATATTACTATCATTATAATATAATATATTACATTTATCATATATGAACCATAATTAGAGATATTATTTTATATATTATTGAGATATTTAGATAATTTTAATAATATAGAAATTATAATTCATATGTTTAATAACAATTTGGAGATATCACAATTGAGTACTCTTGAAAACATTAAATTAACGTTCCAAACTGAATTGGAAAACTACAATGAACTTGTTGATGCAGGTTTCATCTTGCATGGGCATGTTTGTCCTGCAATGCCACTTGGATTAAGGGCTGCACTTGAAGCTTTAAAAAAACTTGACGTTCCACGAGCTCGCAATAAAGAATTACATGTGTTAATGGAAAATGGACCTGCACATGCTGCACTTTGTTTTTCTGAGGGAGTTCAGTTAGGAACCAGTGCAACCATAGGTAAAGGTGAAATGACTCGAACGAATAAGGGAAAAAATGCATTTGTTTTGATTGAAAAATCAACTGGTAAGAGTATCAGAGTATCAATTAAATATGAATTTTTTGAGAAAATAATGCAATCTGAGTTCGTAATGAAAAGAAAAGCAGGTGTTGAGCCCTATGAGATTGATCAAAAATTACCTGAAAAAATGATCCAAAATATGCTGAACGCACCAGTAGATAGTATATTTGAGTTTGGTGAGATCATGAAAACTGATTTATCACAAGCAAAAGGGACCTTTAATTATCACCAGTGTTCATCATGTCTTGAACCAGTTTATGAACCAGGTATCAGAATTCGCGACGGAAAATATCTTTGCATTGATTGTGCAGAATAAATTCTAGGGATAATTAATTATGGATTTTATAATATATTCTATCATTATTGGATTGATATTCCTTTTCACAATCATAACAAGTTTAGCAGGTATAGGTGCAGCTTTCATAATAATTCCATTGCTCCTTGCCTTTGGTTATCCAATCGCTCTTGCATCAATAATGGGATTGATATTTAATTTTATCAATACCCTTACAGCATCATTCAGACACAGTAAACAAAAGGCAATTAACTACAGAATATCGATTCCAATAATTGCCACAAGTCTTATAGGAGCACCTGTTGGTGCATTATTGGTCAATTATATTGACAATTCATTATTAAAATTTATATTTGCCATTGTTCTAATGCTCATTGGTGCAAATATACTAAGAAAAACATTGACTACGAAGGTTGATACTGAAACGATTGAACAGCAAAAAAGAATCAACTTAATCGTGTCAATCATCTTGGGTTTTATAATGGGATTTGTTTCTGGTTTGCTAGGTATTGGAGGTGGATCTATAATTCTACCCATTTTCCTATTTTATGGATTCGCTCCCAAAAAGGCAGCAGGGACAACTTCATTCATCGTTTTGTTCTCAACACTGATTGGTTTCATATCAAAGTTGCTTATTAATGAATATGAGATTGATTATACCCTTTTCATTGGTGGGGTAATCGTATCAATAATTGGTGCAATAATTGGTTCCTATGCAATGCACTTCAAATTCAAACAGAGTACAATCAAAATGATAATTTCTATTCTCCTAATAGGAGCTGGTGTTAAAATGGCTATTGGTTATTTCTGAACCAATAATCAACTCTTTTCTAACACAAACAGAGATCGTTATCTTCGGTATGAATTATATTATTCTTCAATAATCTAAGGTATAGTAATTACTATTTTAATTCAATTAAATCCAACTCAAATCATCTATTAGTAATAAATGGAGAATATAACTTTGACCGCGATAGAAGATATTAATCTGACTTTCCAGACTGATTTGTACAAGTATAATGAAATATTAAATGCAGGATTTATCCTCCATGGACATATTTGTCCTGCAATGCCACTTGGATTAAGAGCTGCCCTTGAGGCATTAAGTAGATTAGGGATACCACGAGCGAGAAATAAAGAACTTCATTTAATTGTGGAAAATGGGCCTGCACATGCTGCACTCTGTTTTGCTGAGGGAGTCCAATTAGGTACAAGTGCTACTTTTGGAAAGGATATGGTGACTAGGACAAATGAGGGGAAGAGTGCTTTCACTCTTATAGATAAGAAAACTGGCAGGAGTATCAGAGTTTCAATGAATTACGATTTTTTTGATAATACGATGAAATCTGAATTTGTAAATAAGAGAAGAGAGGGTTTAGAGCCACATGAGATAGACCAAAGACTGCCAAAGCAGATGATCCAAAATATGCTAGATACTCCAATTGATAATTTACTTAAATTTGATGAGATCAAGATATTAGATTTTCCAAAAATCAATTACACTTTCAACTATTATCAATGCACCTCCTGTCAGGAACCAGTCTATGAACCTGGTATCAGAGTCCTAGATGGAGAGTATGTTTGTATCAATTGTTCAAAATAGAGCTAGGAATACCCCCTGCCATTAGTATTGGATGTTGATTTTTTACATTTCAATAAAATATCAGATCATTAATATTATCCAGATTTACCTCGATCCCCCTGTAGTTGTCAATAGACCCCCATTCAGATTCATTTTGCATGAAAGCCTCTGAGGAGATGACAAGTTGATCGTTTGTTCTCAAGTATCTCAGGGTCAGATAAATTGGTCTTTTTTCATAATCAAAATTTTTGGTTTATGGTTTCATGACATGTGGCTGGTTGTACCTGTCAATGTTGGCAAAATTGAGGAAATTTTGGCTCCTGTTTTGGCTGATACTTCTATATGACCTACTATATTTGCGGATAGCTCTTGATCATTGCGAATTCGTGATAAAAATGAAACAATTGTACTTAGCCTAATCTCTCGGATATCATCCAAATCGCTCTTATTGCCAATTAATACTATAGGAGGATTTCTGTCAACATTGGCTCTTGAATACTGTGCAATCCAATCTAGGGTTCCCTCCAATGACCCGTAGTTAGATATATCGTAAACAGCCAATGCTCCATCGGACCTAATCATATAATTTGATCGTATCGTATCGTAAAAAGCTTGACCAGCTATATCACAAATCCTAACACGTATTTTTTTGTCATTAGTCAAAAAATTAGTAACGGTGTACCTTGCACCTGATGAGACCAAGCTGTTTGGCTCAAATGATAAGCCATCCATGACTCTACCGATAGAAGACTTTCCTGTCGATGGCTCACCGAGTAAGGTCAGGTTAAAGAATTGCTTTGGAGCATTTTCAGTGCCCATACCATCGTTATGGTGTCCATCCACAATGTACTAAGAACACCCTTGAATTTTAATCTAACGCTCAGCTGTTTAAACAATCGCTCAATTTGATATGAAAATGAGTATATTGTAATACATCAAAATCAATTTTTAATTAATTTCCAATTGGCGCGGGTGGATTCATACCATAATCAACTAACCTATCATTCAGTAATTTAAAGAGGGAGAAGAAATGAATTGTAACTTATTTTTAATCTGTTGGATATTATAGATCGAAATCTTTGCCTATTCTGATTGGTGGTCTGAAGAATACTGGAGAGGCTGCTGCACCCCTCTTAACTTCAACATCAATAGTAAGGGCCCTGCTAATTGCCCTGAACCTATTTCTCAGGGTTACAGGAGTTGTCTCAGCAACATCAGCAACCATTTGCTGGGTCCTTCTCTCACCAGTTCGTAGACAGGCTAGATAAATCGCAGCTGCTGCAACAGTCATTGGTGCCTTTCCTACATCAAGTTTACCTTTTCTTGCTTCATGCAGAATTTTTCGAGCAATGTTCTCAGTCTCTGGTGTAAGTTCCAATTTGGATACCAATCTGGGGAGCATGCTGGCAGCATTATTAAGCTTGGGTTTTATTTTGAGTTCCATCATATAGGTTCTCATGCATCTGGCAATTACTTTTTTATCAATACCAGAAGTTTTCTCCAGATCCTTAATGATTATGGCAAAATTGTGTTCTCTGGCTGCCAGATAAACTGCGGCTGCAACCATTGAGTTAATGGAACGACCTCGAATTAATTTTTCTTTTAATGCCTTACGATAATATAGTGATGCTGTAGCCTGAGCTTCTTGGGGTAGATGCAAGAGACTTGAAAAACGCTTCAATTCGCGAAGAGCAGACCTTAAATTTCTAATCTCCGATTTTGAGGTTCTTGCATTGATCCATCTGAGTCTTCTCATCTTATGCCTGGTGGAGGATTTCAATTTACTTCCATAGGCATCCCTTGATACAGTACCAATATCTGTTGATAGTCCATAATCTGCTTTTAAATTATTAATTGGTGGACCACCATTGGATTTATTCGTCTGGTCGTCATTATTATATATTGGTGTTCCTGAGGTCTCAATAATTGTATCTGCTACTAGACCACATTCTGAACATACTATAGTTCCCTCCTCATACCTTTCAACTAATTTCTCTGATCCACAATCAGAGCAAGTATTTCTTGACATTTGTTGTAATTTCTCCTTGATGATTTAACAATCATCGCGTATACCAAAGAGCGGGTAAACCATCAGACCTCTTTTAGTACAAGTATAAATATGATGTTCAACATATATAAGTTTGGCGGCAAATGTCAAAAAGTAATGTGGCGCCGATACCCAAAAACCGTGCAAAATTTGACGCGATGGCTCGCATTTGCATAATTCAATTCAAGAGCCGCCAATTGGAAGAGAACCTATATATACCCGATTGATTTCAATTAGGGAAGTTCTGATAATCAATACAGGGATCTCAAGTCTTGCCTAAATTATTAATCCAAAATATTTGGATTCCTGTTAACCTTTATATACGTGAATTGGATTGTATATGGTAATTGTGTCCTGTTGATTTATTTCATAATCTGGACGACTTTTAACTGCCGTGAATACCCTATTACATGAAAACGAGGATAAATTACTTAGAAAAATTTGGAGTATCTATCACCTATTTGTTAAAAATAATCAAAATTATTAAATTATAAGCCTGTCCCAAAATTAATTTATTAATTATTCAACCTCCTAATTCTATTTTTGTGGTTATACCACAAAAATGAGCACAACAAGGATTTATGCTTGTTGTGAGCATAAATATCTCGTAGAATTGGATACTGAAGCTTTACCTCACCAAACACATGCTCCACCTCCGCTCGGAGATAGTTCTTGGAGTTTTTCTTATAGATCCCTGGATATTGCTTTTGATAACGAACCTGAAAATCAATAAAATCATAGATACCATTGATTTTGGAGTTATTTTTGCATGGGATTACTGGTGTAATCCCTTCCTGATAGGACCAGCCAATAATCTTCTCATCCCAATATGCCTTATCCGCATGTAAACGCTTAGTTCTTGAAATTAAGCGCTGATACACACTTAATATCAATGGGCCAAATGCCTTGGAATCATATCTTTTTGCTTCAGATCCATGAATTCCGACAATTGCCCTGCTGGGCAGAGCTATAGCAAGATGAATCTTGCGAAATTCACCTGAAGTTTTGGATATCAGAGTTTTAGTCCATTTAACATGACGCCAGCGACTTCCCGGTTGCTTTTCAAACCCTGAACTATCCACCACCAGATCCTCAATTGAGGATCTGCTATCCGCATATCCAATCATCCGTATCCAACTGCTCAGGTTAGCCTCGCTAACCTGCATCCACATTCTATGAAATGTGGATTTGCTGGGAATTGTATTGAGCAATTCTTGATCAATCAAAAAATCACAATACCTAAGTTTGGAGGGTAAATCTCTCCAAACAATATTCTGAGTACGTGCAAAAACACATATTGCAATTACAACCCATCGCAGACCAATTCTTGGTCTGCCAATATTTGAATAGATTTTTCTTTCTGGGAATTTGTGTCTAAGAATATCTTCATTTAAGTGAATAAATTCACTTAAAACATGAGGGTGAATGATTTGTGCGGGAAACACTATTCATTCTAGACCCTCATCTTTTTATCTAGTTCGGTTCTAGCTGAATCAAGCGCACAGTTTAATTTCAGCTGTTAACAATTATATCAATGAGCCTAAAGGCTCATTGGATTGAATTATATTTTTGGGACAGGCTT
>DAOUUM010000401.1 GCA_030668165.1 Candidatus Heimdallarchaeota archaeon | reverse complement strand
TAGAAATGCAGTTTGTGGAATTCTGAAAGTGTCCATGAATGAGACGATCTGCACTGGAGCAGTTTGAAACACTCCAGACAAAACAATAGAGGCACCAGTCTCTCCAAGTGATCGGGTAAATGCTAATACTGCACCTGCGATAAGGCCTTCTTTTGCCAAGGGTGCGGTTATTGTCCTGAAAATTGTGAAAGGTGATCCACCAAGTGTTCTACCTGCTGTTTCCACTCCAATATCCACCTCTTCAATGACTCCCTTGAGATTCCTCACAATATAACTGAACGAAAATGCCACATGTCCCAAAATTAGCAACATTGGTCCCTTATCAAACAATCCCGCGTCTCCATTGTATAGAAAACTTAGTCCCTCACGTGAGCTCCAAAACAACCAAATTGAAAATCCCAGAGCTGAGGTGGGCACAGCTAATGGTAGATCAATTATTGTGTCTATTATCGATTTTCCCTTGAAATCATATCTTGCCAATACATGAGCAATTGGAACACCAATTAAAATATCAATGAAGGTAACCACCAATGCTATTTGAAAAGACAATGAGATCGAGCGTAACATGCTCTGCCAGACAGTATCTTTCAGTATAGGATCATTAAATATTAGATTTTGAACATCACTCCAATCTCTAATAACTGTAAAAAATAGATTCAAAGGCGGTAACAATACAAATGAGAAAAATATAAGAATTACCAGGACTTCGAAAAGTATGCGGAAAGATCGTTGGGAGAGAAATCTTTCAAATCTTAAAACTTTGGTATACTTGTTTTCATCACTACTCATTCTTTTTCCTCCTCTTGTTCAGTAATTCTTTACTGATTGATATTAGTGGAAGAGTGATCATGATCACCATTAGTATGAATAGAATTGATGGTACGATATAATCCACAGGTCGCAAAATACTTTCGCTATTGTTAGCATCAATTGCTCTGGTGGCTAACCATAAATCAGGAATTCTTTGAAGGATTTCACCTGGTATGTTCCCTATATTGTAAATTGTTATGTTATCTAGAGTTGGCAATACCCCAACAGTCTCATTGAACACACTCTGCTCAATAGATGGGTCCATTCCCTTGACGCCAGGACGAAATCCAACATGCACCGCCTTCTCCTGAATGTCAGGTCGGGATAAAAATTCCAGAAAAATATTTGCTACTTCTTTTTGCTCTTCCGTAACCCATGGGGCATCTAACACGGCATAGGGATGATCATTTAGAACTGTACCCTCCTCCGGATAAATCGCAATAAGGGAGTCATTGTATCCAAATTCTTCAATCCCATTGTTCTTTTCTACCACGAGATTTTCATACAGGATTGCAGCTTTTAGATTATTTGGCCCTCCATTTAATAACAATTTGGCAAGGAATCCTGTTGAAGAGCCGTATTCGATTGCAGCACCCTCGATCTCCTTCATCCACTGATGAACTTCCTCTTCAGCCAAGTCAGCCAGTGTGATTTCTTCAGGTGTTTTTCCGGTTGCTGTTGCAACCTGCATAATAACACCACCAAATCCTGAATTTGATCTAGAAGGATCAGTGTGAGCATAGGTAAATTCGGGATCCTCCAATGCCAGTACTCTTAAATCATCCAGACTGCTGATATTGTGTTCATTCTGGTAGGAAACCCAGGTAACTATCACCGTGGGACTAACAACAAGTGGTGGTGCATCCGTTTCTGCAATTGGTTTCACATTTTCCATTTCCCACAAGAAATTTAACGTGGAAAGCCAAAATCGTGATGCTGGACTCCAAACTACAGGTTTGGAGATTCCCCTGGCCACTTGTATCGTCCCCTTGCCTGATCCGATAGGATTAAGAACCATTTTTAATTCAGTATCAAAATTATTTCTCCATTCCTCTTCGAAGATTGGAGCAATCGCTTCCAACCAAGACCCCTTCTCGCTGCTATAAAGCATTTCGAATTTGATTACATCAGTTTCAAATTCCCCAAGAAGTGCCCTTCTTGTCAAATCAAGTCCAGCTATAGTTGAGAATAGAATCATTACTACAAGAAAAAACGGTATTACCCGTTTTCGTGGATTTTTCATGATATTATCCTCTGCGTGAAACAAGAGTTGTTAATATCTCAGCTGCGTCCTCACCAAAGTCTGCGCTAGATTCCAAATCCCTGAAAGCATGATCAAGTATGATCAGAGCGGCCGATGATTTGAATGCATCTTCAATCTCAAAATAACCACGTTTCAGTTCCGTGTAAATAACATCGATCTTAGTCTCGAGTGCATTTACTTCATAACAGATGTTGTAAACCTTATCTTCATTACTTATTGATCTTAGGCCGAGTTCCATCTTGATAAATATCTCATTGATGATTTCAGTAGATTCTCTAATCCTCTCAGCTAACTTTTCTGGTAGATCAAAATCCTTGATTAACTCCAAGTTAATCACAGATCTTTTTGCAGCTCCAGCAGCTCTATCCAGCTTTCTCACAAGTAATAACAAATCATCTGCCATCTTAGAGGGCAAATTTGAAACAGCAACCTCTAATCCTAGTTTGGCTTCGATTTCATCTGCAGAACGCTCTTGTGTCTTGATGATTGCAACTCTAGAGGTAAGATTTGTTTTATTTCCGCTTGCAATCATTTTACCAACTTCGACAAACGATTTCCCCACAGCTCTACATCTGCCAGCATGCTCAATCATAAGATCAAGAATTATCTTCTGTTTTCTGTCCTTAAGATAATCATTCAGACTCATTGTGATTCCGTATTCAAATCAAATTAAAAAATGTGTGTTTTAGTATTTTACATTCTTCATATTATCCGTAAAAATTTGCTATCAGATCAATTCATTAATCTTATCCAGTAATTCTTTTTTGGTGAATGGTTTATTTAGTAGGTTGATATCATCAATTGAAATCCCCTGTTCTTGAAGATGATTACCCGAGTAACCCGTCATGAAAATGACCGGTATATCACTTCTTAATTGTTTGAACTCATCAACGAGTTGGAACCCGTTTAGTATTGGCATGATAATATCTACAAGAACGATATCTATCTCATCTTTGTACTGATCAAATAATAACCTGGCCTCTTCTATATCAACTGCACTAAATACCGTGTTTTTCTCATAGATAAGCATTGTTGACACTGCTCTCAGTACAATACTATCATCATCCACAACAAATATTGTTTTGGGTTTCCATTTGGCTGCACCCTTCTTTTTGGCTTTTAGCGGAATAGATTCCATTTCTGTCATTGGGAAGTAGAGTATGAATTCTGTGCCAATCCCCACCTCAGTATTGATCTCCACCGCACCTCCGGATTGCTTAACACCACCAAAAACAATACTCAGCCCCAATCCAGTCCCACTTTTTGTGGAGAAAAAGGGATCG
>DAOUUM010000099.1 GCA_030668165.1 Candidatus Heimdallarchaeota archaeon | reverse complement strand
TACTTCAATGTGTGTTTAGTAGCTGCCAGGGTATCGAATCCAAATACTTTATCAAAATAACTTCCAATATCATTAGCTTCAAGAATTCCCAGGATGTGTGAGGAATGACTGCTTGATGCAACATACATACGGTAATTCAGATCTTGTAGTCGATCCAAAGTCTCTTTCACCTCAGGATAAAGAGCCCTTACCTGAGAGGCAACTGAGAACTCGAAAGGACGGCTTCTCACATCACGGCAGGTATCCATTCCCTCTAGGCCTTCATAAAGCAAAGATGGAAATAATGCATCACATTCATCCAAAAATTCAAGGAATTGAACACCTACTTTTTTCTTGGTGGGATCCCTCAGATAATTGAAAGCAGCTGTCTCCCATTTTTTCATCGATTGCTCATATCTTTTGGTGGCATCTTCCCTGCTCATTTGAAAATTATCCACTAAATGCTCTACGGTGATCTCCTTGTACCGCTCGAATATGACTGGAGTCTGAACTAAGACACCGTGCAAATCGATAAACAATACATGTTGTGCGGAACCCATCAGATCACCTTGATATATCTACAAATATAATATAGTATGATACATTAAAATCCTTTGCTTATAAGTGGACTACCCAATTGAATTTTTCCCTTAAAATTATTTGGCAGACCTGTAGATAATGTAAATCATATTTGGACTGATATAAGAATAACTGAAATCAAACTCTTGGACCAAATATTTTTGTTCCAATTCTAAGTATTGTTGTACCAGAGAGTATGGCCTCTTTCCAATCATTTGTCATGCCCATAGAGACAATTGGAAGTTCCAATTGCTTGGAAAGATAGCTTACCTTGGCAAATTCATATAGTAACTGGGATTTATCCCAATGAGGATCTGCCATTGCCATAAGTCCATTAACCTTGATTGATTTTTTATTGGCGTATTCTATCAAATCCTCGACCTCATCCATTTCCACACCAAATTTGGTCTTCTCATGTGAGATCTTTACCTGTATGAGGGTTTCTCCCTTGAAATCTCTCTTGATCAGGCGTCTGACAAGTTTATTTTTATCCAGAGTGTGTAATAGATGAGTATGCTCAGCCATGAATTTTGCATTACGACTCTGAAGATGCCCAATGAAATGCCATTTGATTGAAGGATCATCTAGGTTTACTGCTTTTTCCTGAAGCTCACGGGCAAAACTCTCCCCGAATTCTTTGATACCTACGTCAATAGCTGCCAATATTGTCTCAATAGTTCTCTTTTTACTAACTACAAGAATTGTTGGTGTAGGCAATCCATTTTCTTGACTGAAATGATCTACTTCTTCGAGTAGAGCACTGTAGCTCTCATCTATTGCTCTTACGGTATCCTCGTGAGACATTATCTAATTGTTCTTCAATCATGGTCAAATAAATTACTACGATGGATTACGGGAATTACGAGTGATTATTAGCCAAATCATGAAGTTATAATTAGATAGCATAAATTATGTCATTCAGACAGTATTAAGTTGTATTAGTTACAATACGTCAAAATAGACGATAAGAATAAATCATTAAGTAATATTATATCATTATCCTATTTCTCTTCCTCTGAATATTGCCTTCCTATCGCCTTCGGAGGTCAGGCTTTTCCAATAAAGCCTGCAAGTGCAATAATTGATTAATAATAAATCTGTTTTATCGTGCGAAATTATAAGTTTACATTCTTTATTTACTAAATATCATTGCATGAGTTAATAGCAATTCCTGTATTAGTGGTTGATAAGTATCACTATCTAGTTGTTTGATCTCTAGGTGCTTCAAATTTTCGTTCTTTTCAATATTGGTTTCTAGAAAATCTATAAATCCTGAAATATCTGCATTATCAGAATAGATATCTGCCAGTGTGTAGTAAAACAACTCACTGGTTATTACTATGCTAAGCATATCCTTCTTTTCTAAGTATATGATCAAGATCTGTTTAATATCTTTAAGATCCAATTCATAATTATATCTGCATGTTACATGCCCCCAGGATCTCAATTTCTCCTTATCAAATGAAATCTCTAAATTGTTTATAAATTCTTTTTCAAAATTATAATATAATTCCATTATGAAAAGACCAACCAAGATGATTGATATATACAATAATAATCTCACTGAACCAAGATTTCCAATAATAAAAAGGATCACTACATATATTGTTAATATAGAAACAGATACAATAATATCAATTGAATATATCTTATTTAAGCCAGTTTTATCTATCTTTTCTTTTAAATGGAGTTCTGATTTAGAAATCATATGTTTTTCATTCGTCTCTTTAATTTTGTTGATAAATTTTTCACTCCAAACTCTCTTATGTTTATTTTTAATATATTTTTCTAGGGAAGCATATAACATAGGATAGGTAATAATAACAAAGAACATCGTTACAAATGAACCTTCATATGCTATTAGTTCAAACATTAAATATAATATAAGTACAAAGGACAGTATGCCTGCTATAAATAGGATAATTTTACGTTTTCTAATTTTGTCGGGTTGTTTTTTGGATGTTACTAAGATCTTGGCTTCATCCATTTCACAAGTAAAAATCTCCTCACTTCCTGTCTCCATTACTTGTACTATGTTTTCATTGCTATTTAGATGAAATCCATGTTATGTTAACAAATGTGCTGTTTATTTAGGAATTACTTTGTTTGAACATTCCAATAGTCGAGTTTCTAAGTCATTTAGTCAAATCATGTATTAGTAATGCAATTGCATTTTCAATTGAAATTTTTGATTCAAGCAATTTATCGATTATGTCCTCCATTTCGATATTATTTAGCTGTTTGGTGAGGGATTGTGTGACCCGCTGCCCAAGTTCATATCTTATCCTATTTTTCCGGGACTGGGATAATTTCTTACTTGATTTCAGATATAACCAGTGATCATCGATTTTTGTTATCAGTTCACTGATACCTGTGTTTTCTGTTGCACTCGTGAGACATACAGGAATTGTCCACTCAGCTGGATCAATCATATGTCTCATTTGGGATCCAAATTCCTCAGCACCTGATTTGTCAGATTTGTTGACAATGAATATATCTGCGATCTCCATGATGCCAGCCTTGATTAGTTGAATATCATCACCCATTCCAGATACAGTCACAACCATGGTGGTATCACAATTCTTGGCAATCTCAACTTCGGATTGACCTGCACCCACAGTTTCGATAATTATTCTATCAAATCCAGAAGCATCCAAAAGTAATATTGAACTGAATGTGGCCACTGATAGACCGCCTAGCTTACCTCGCGAGGCCATGGAACGAACGAAAACATCAGGATCTTGGGTATATTGTAGCATTCGGATTCGATCACCAAGAATTGCTCCTCCAGAAAATGGACTTGATGGATCAAGAGCAAGTACAGCAACAGACAGATCCTTGGATCTGTACTCTCCTATTAATCGATCAACCAGGGAGGATTTTCCACTACCAGGGGCACCTGTTATACCAATTATCTGAGCATCACCCATTTTAGAGAATAATTCGTTGACCAGGAATTTTCCGGTTGAACTATCATTCTCCACATGGGTCAATGCCCTTGCCAAAGCTCTACGATCTCCCACTTTGATATTTGAGAGAAGACTTTCCTTGTTGAATTTCAAACATAGTTAAATTGAATCGGGTCATACATAAGGAATGGCATCTACCATAGTCCTTATGCATTGAAAAAGAGATATAGTATATTTAATTTTAAATCAAGTACTATTGTACTTTTAGTATTGTACTTTCAGTACTGTACTGGCGATAACATTTATATACTGTAATGATATAGAATACTTATGATGTTAAGACATTCCCACTCACCTCGAATGAGGCACAGGCACGAAACCTACAGCACAAAAAGAGCAATTCCAATTGATATCTCAATGGACAAGGATTCATATACCATAGTCGCAGATCTACCAGGATTTGAACTCTCCGAAATTTCAATTGAAGCTGATTTTGAATCACTTACAATTCAAGCCAAGCGAGAAACAAGTGAAGATGAACCCAAAAAGAACTATGTTCACAGGGAAAGATTTGCCACCGAGTATGTCAGAACTCTTGGCTTCAAAAAGCCAGTTAATCCCAATGAGGCAAAAGTAAATCTAAAGGATGGAATCCTGGTGATCTACATCCCATTGGCAGAGAATTCAAAGACCGTAAAGCTGGTCCCAAAGACCAATTAGGAGGAAATTAAAATGGCACTTGTAAGAAAACCATCAAATTATATGCAACAGGTAGAAGAGGATCTGGAAAATTTCTTCTCCGGTAAGCAAACCATCAGAGAGACAACTTATCTCATCCCCCTAGATCTTATCGAGGAAGAGAATAGTTTTGTTGTAGAGGCAGATCTACCAGGTTTTTCAGTTGAAGAGATTGATATTGAAGCTACCTTTGATCAACTGACAATCAATGCAAAGAGGATTGTAGAAGAAGAGGGTGAAGTTGAATCCCAATTCATTCGCAGGGAAAGGTTGGGGCAGAAATTAACTCGTGAGGTTCATTTCAACAAGCCAGTAAACGCTTCAGAGGCTAAAGTTAGCCTTAAAAATGGAGTATTGACAATCACCATCCCTATTGCAAATGAGGCTCAAAAAGTAAAACTGAGCATCAATTAGACTTGTAGTTCATTCTCCATGAACTCCTGAAATCATGTCCGTGGGTCAGTCTTGTATTAGACTGGCCCATTTTTTATTTATTCCAAATCCGACTAACCATATAACCCAAAATTTTTGGGAAAGAGCATAATAACTATGAATTTGACCACCTATCCTTTTAAAATGACAGAGAGTGGCAAGATGTGAAACTATTATCCCCATCAGTAGTTGCTAAACTTCAGTTACTACTTTTGATATATTTCTATATTCAAACGATTAATCGAATTATTGCTATGACCTTCGTGTTGAATTTTTCCACATCAGGCATGAATAGTTCGGTTGTACTGGTAGTAATCGTCCTTACAGCCATGTTCTTACCTATCTGGAAGGTCCTACCAAAACCAATCCCAGTTGCCCTGGTAATGAGTACCATAGGACTGTCATTATCCCTGATTAGCAATGCAGTTCTTGCAATAGTTGGTTCGGGTCTTTTCCAACTGGCAGCACTTCCCCTCTTGCTAACTCTGATTACCAAAGTTGAGGACAAGGAAATTTCCTTTGCAGGTGGAGTTGCACTGCACATCTTCCTGACTGTAATATTGGGAGGATTGAGTGTTTACTCATCAATATATGGTATTGCTATATTTGCACTCATAATACTTGACTGGATATACCTCTCATTACAATTCAAAGGCGATTATGAACCCCCAAAAAGTGTGATCAAGGCAATTAGTTTCATATTCTTACAGGGTGTGTTCCTAAGCTTTCCAGGAATGCTAAGTACCTGGTTCCTCGCTGATAATCCGGTTGTGGTTAGCCTACATCTATGGATACTGCTCAAATACTGGGGAATGATTATGTTCAGCCTCCTTGGACTACTGATTGCAATAATATATCCAAAACGACATAATTCCACTCTATTTGCTATTGTGGCAGTTCTCTTACTTGCTGAAATACTATTTGTGGGGATGATCAGTGTGATATCAATTGGAATACTGCAGTATCTATCAGTTTCACTGGCATGCAAAGAGAGTGGTGAGCACAGTGGTATTAAGCTGGGTTTGGTCCAGTTCCTTCTTTTAATACTGGTATTCCTTTACGTGGGAGCAGGTAACTGGGCATTTATGCCATCCTTCATCGAGGTTATAACCAGAGGTATGGCTGGAGTATATCTGCTATTACTTGGTATTGTCTACTTTATCGGAGGGGTAAGATTATGATGGAGAAGAAAATAGTTACCTTAATTTTTGTAGGTATGATGATAATTAGTACTTTAGCAATGATTGGATCACTCACCCCACCTGAGGATACAAGCACAGATGCGATTCGGGTGATGACCTACAACATCCATCAGGGCTATGTTCAGGACCCTAGTGAGGTCGGAGATAAGACTGGAGATGTTATATTTGCAGAGCTACTCAGTGTTATAGAGGAGGCAAATCCAGATATTCTGGGACTGCAGGAAAGTGAGGGCGGCCGTATCAGCTCAAGCAATCAGAACATAGTTTCATGGCTGGCTACAAAACTTGACATGTACTACTACTATGGACCAGCCACCTCAGATCAGATATATGGTGTCTCTATACTGTCAAAATGGCCAATAATTAAACAGGAAACTGTATTTCTGCCAATTGAGGAATCAATTGATAGAGCAGCCATTATTGTCACCATTGACAGCCCATTTGGTGAGATCAATGTACTGAACACCCATTTCCAGACCAGTGGATATCCAATAGATCAGAAACTGCAGGCAGATAAGGTGGTAGAACTGGTTTCAGGTGATGATTACCTTGTGATGGGTGATTTCAACTCAGCATCAACCAGAAATGATGAAGCCTACCATATTTTGAATGGAAGTTTGACCGATGCTTGGATTGCAGCTGGAAATCCTGCCAACTCAAGTGTGGGATTCACATCATCTGCGAGTAACCCAAAAAACCGAATTGATCATATCTTCTTCACACCTGGTGCTTTTACTGTGCTCACAGGCAGTATGCAAGTCTATGGTAGTGATCAGGCAAGTGACCACTTGGCAATGCTAGGTGTATTTACTGTAAATTGATAGTTAGAAAAATCTCAACAATAATCAATTAAATTCGAATTTATTAACTATAATTTGTATAAGCTAGAATATTTATTATTCAGATAGTTAAGTAGATATTTAACATTGGGCTTCTCACCTGCGATTTTCTCCACAAGATCAGCGGGATCATACAGATTACCCTCATGATGAACCTTCTCATTCAACCATAACCGGATACTCTTGATATCACCATTCTTGACCTTATCTTCCCAATCTGGCATCTCTTTTTCCAGTGTATTCAGGAATTGAGCCCCATAGATATTCCCAAGGCTATAAGTGGGGAAATAACCGAAGGCCCCATCGCACCAATGAATATCCTGCAGAGCACCCTCACTATCGGATTCAATATCAATTCCAAGATATTCCTTGGTCATTCTGTTCCATACCTCAGGTATCTCACTTACCTTGATCCTATCATTGATAAGATCTCGTTCGATCTCGTATCTCAGAATGATATGGAGATTATAGGTCACCTCATCAGCTTCCACCCTTATCTTGGAGGATCTCACGACATTAATAGCCCTCAAGAACTTATCAAAATCCAGATCATCATAGATTCCAGCGGTGGATTCCTTAAATTTGGGGAAAAAGAATTTCCAGAAACCAGGAGATCTGCAGATTATATTCTCAAAAAATCGTGATTGGCTCTCATGCATACCCATTGAGCATGCCTCACCGATGGGTTGATAGCGATAATCAGGACTGACGAATTGCTCGTAGATGCCATGTCCCCCTTCATGTGCAACAGAGAAGAAACTAGATGCAAAATCATACTCATCATAACGTGTTGTGATCCTGACATCATCATATCCGGGACCACCGGTGAATGGATGGGCGGCAACATCAAGTCGTCCACCATTCATATCATAACCAATCACTGAGATAAGTTCATCCATCAGTTTTTCCTGGATTGGAGTAGAGACTTTTTTGGAGATGAGATCCCTGTTTACCTCTACACTGGAATTGTTTATCTTGTTGATAAGATCGATAGTACCATCTCTGAGCTCGGCAAACAGTGTATCATACTGATCCATATCCATTCCCGGTTCAAAGAAATCTAGTAGTACATTGTATGGATCCTTTTCGGCATCAAGGTGATGGGCAGTTTTCTTCATCAGAGCGACCATCTTTTCCAGATAAGGTTCAAAGAGTTTCCAGTCATTATTTTCCTTTGCTTTCTGCCATACATCAATTGCAGTGGCTGATAATTTACTACGTTCCACTACCAGCTCAACAGGTATCTTTGTGGATTTATCATATGTCCTTCTAACAAGTAGGATATTTCGCCGCTCTATATCTGAGAGTCCACTGTAATCATCTGAACCTTCGATACTATCAAGTAGTTCTCCTAATTTTGGATCTGTACTCATCTGATGTTCTAGCTTGCTCAGGAAGGCCATCATCCCACCACGCTGCTCCACTGCCTTGTTTGGCATCATCGTTTCATAATCCCATCCCACTAATCCAGCAACCTGGTTAAGGACAGTCTTCTCACGATACATCTCAAGTACCTGATCATACAATTCTTGAATGCTCATAGCGACATGTAAAGTGAGTTATTTTTGTATTCTTTGAATTGACCTAAAGAATTTATGCACTTTGTTTGTGAAATTCATTATTTCGACATAAACCACATTATATTAAAATTTAAGAGGAGAAAATAATAATCTATTAGATATAAGCTAAATCAGTCTACCAATAACTGATCCAATCAAATAAGGGATAGGACATAATCATGTAAATAAGATAATAACCGATACTTAGTAATATGAATTTAG
>DAOUUM010000506.1 GCA_030668165.1 Candidatus Heimdallarchaeota archaeon | reverse complement strand
GATTGGAATTCTTATTTCCCTACCCCTGATGGCTCTGGTAGCCTCTACATTCTTGTTTATGTCCACCACTATTCTTTTAATCTCAGCAGTAGTGCTCATAGCTCTTGATGTTATTGCTGTGAAGGTAGGGATGTCTCTTCTCAATAGAGAAAAATGGATCTCAATGATCTAATAAAATACTATAGAAATCACATCATAAATTAACAAAATCCTATTTAATCAAGTAAAATATCATTTGTCAATCTGATTTAATATTTTAGAGGCAAGAGCTGCAGCACCAAAGCCATTTTCAATGTTAACCACTCCGATCCCGGGTGCACAGGCCTGAAGTGCAGAATAAAGAGCTGCTTTTCCTCCACTACCCATGCCATATCCCACAGGAGCGGGGACAGCAATTACAGGTAATTCGGTCTGACCGGCTACCACCGGAAATAGAGCTCCATCCTGACCTGCAACCACAATTAAACATGCGATTCTGAATTCGGAAACCTTGTCCATCTCCTCCAGAGCTTCCCTCATGCGATGAATACCTGCCACACCTACATCCTGATAGGATTTGGAACTCCATCCAAAATACCTGAGACATAGTTTTATCTCCTCCACAATGTATCTATCAGAGGTTCCAGCTGAGAAGATGGCCACCCCAAGTTGTTTTATCTCTGGAATAATATTGTTGAAAACAATTGCTGTTCGTTTATAGGCATCAAATTTTATTTTCCAGTTATTTTCCCGTACTATTTTGGATACGGTGGCTAGCTGAGATTCCAGTATTCGAGTTATCAGCACATCATTGTTACGTTTCATTGATGCAATAAGTGCATCTTTTAGTTCCACTAATCTTTTTGGTTCTGCAAGAATAGACTCAGGTACTCCTGTTCTGCTACCTCTTTTATGATCATGATTGATTATCTCATCCATTTCATTCACCTTTCTCAATTATTTTATTCAACAACTTTTGCACTTCTTCTGCATTGAGTAGCTGTTTGTTCATAAGTAG
Organism: Candidatus Heimdallarchaeota archaeon; assembly: GCA_030668165.1. Lineage (GTDB taxonomy): Archaea > Asgardarchaeota > Heimdallarchaeia > Heimdallarchaeales > Kariarchaeaceae > JAJRQD01. Next base: position 1,409 of record DAOUUM010000506.1, on the reverse strand, counting down.
AGGTGAGACATCAAATTGTTCACTCAACCTCTTCAGATCTTCATATTCAATCTTAATATTATACTTACTGTATTTTACATCAAATTCAATTTCAGTATCATCGTATGTAGACTTGATTGAGTAAATATTTCTCTCCCCAATGTGACGATCGATATTAAATACCCTAACACCCAAAGTACCTGTCAATCGCATAATCTCCTCCGATATTGATTCGCAATCTTTGTCTTTGCTAATCACCCTTAAACAGTATGCAGGTCGACCTTTCTTCATCAATATGGGGTAATAGCTCACATCAAGTGCATTTTTCTGCATCAATTCATCTATTACATTACCCAGTATCTCTGCGGATACATCGTCGATATTGGTCTCAAGCACCTTCACACTGCTTGCTGTGGTACTAGGATGACCAATTCTTACCCTCAGAAAATTACCCCTATCAGACCAGGTGCGGGTACCAAAACCATATCCATTCTCCTCCCAGATAACCTCCTTCGCCTCTTTCAGATTATTTTGTATTGCTGCAATCATTGCAATGCCAGTGGGTGTGGTGGCCTCACCACCATCAGGTTCTGCTATAGTTCTGAAACTGTATTTCTGGGAGATATGTGCGACTGCTGGGGGAGGTACTGGCAATACACCATGAGCAGTATCCACAGTACCATTTCCAAGAGCTATGGGACTAATCTGTACCGTATCAATATTTAATCTGGACATGATAATCATTGGTAAGGCAATATCAATGACCGTATCCAGCATTCCCAGCTCATGCAAATGGATATGATCAGTCTCATGGGCATGTTTCTCAGCATCCAGCAGGATATCAATTACCTCATTACCAATCTTCTCGTACTTCGGATCTATTTCAAAGGATTTTAACAATTGGTTGCTGTAATCTTTCAGTTCCTGAATACTAATTTTCTGTTTTTCATTCTCAATTATTATTTTGTATCCAGTAAATCCCTGATATGATTTCCTCTCCAATTCAAGGGATATCTTGTTAAATTGATTTAAAGAGTTTAACTTCTCAGAAAATGATGTCAATAACTCTTTTACTAAATTCCCACCACTCATTCTCTCGTATAGATTTAATAGTCCTGAGACAAACATATCCCCTGATATTCCAGCTGTTGCCACATCCAATGCGAGTACTTTATGTTCTGACATAATCTCTCATTCAACTTAAATTTCTATCATCAAAAATATTTAGAATATAATCGGTATTAAATATCTATTTCTGGATTTGGTATTTGGTTCAAAACATAGGTCGCTTATTTTTATTTACCTTCTCCATCTAGATCTTTTGGCATACGTAATATCCCATTGATTACTAGGATTAGTAGAATTACCTCGAACAACAGGAAGCCCACTAAAAGAGCAGTATTCCGGTCACCAAAGAAGTGGAATATATC
>DAOUUM010000027.1 GCA_030668165.1 Candidatus Heimdallarchaeota archaeon | reverse complement strand
TCTTTGAATTTGGTAAAAGTCTACACATTTATAAAAACGAGATTTAAGATCCTTAATGTACTATTTGGTACTAATGGGCTGATAGCTCAGCTTGGTAGAGCGTTTGGTTCGCAATCAAGAGGCCGCGGGTTCGAATCCCGCTCAGTCCACTATTTCTTTATCTTTAACAAGAGGATGGTAGGTTGCACTCATTAAATATCCAGTATGACCAATCATTCTAGTTGATGGTCTATAAGCATGTTTTTTCATCTGTATCTCTCTCTCAATTAGTTCAATGGTTCTAATGCCCTTAAACTGATTTTCTTCCAAAGCATCGTGTGCTTTTTCCAGTTGTTGAAAAGTAGGGATGAAAAGAACTATTCTCCCACCGATTTTCAATATGTCCATAACTCTGGGTATGGCTAACCATGGATCACCCATATCAAGAATAATTGAATCAGCCTCACCCTCAGCAAAACCATCCTCTATCACATTACACGATATAAATTCAATATTAGTTAATCCCAATTTTTCCACATTTTTTATGGCCACTTTTTGAGCATCGTCCCTGTTCTCATGAGTTACAATACTTCCACTGTCTCCTACTGCTCTTGCAAGTAGGGATGTCAATGCTCCACTGCCAGTACCGGCCTCATAGATTTTATCACCAGGTTTAGCATCTAATAGAAGTGAAATCATGGCAGCATCCTTCGCATAGATTATCTGGCTCTTATGTTCAAAGAAATCAAACCAATCCAATAATGTTGGTAGAGTAGCTTTTATCCATTTACCTTTATTGGTTTGTAAGCTAGATCCCAGGGGTAAGCCGATAAGTTCCATCAGATTAACATGACCATAATTAGTGTGAAATGCTTTATCTGTAATTTTCTTAATCCATCTTCTTTTTTTATCATAAACTAGCAAAACTAGATCGTTTTCTTTGAAAGTACCAGACACTCTATATTTCCTAGACTCTAAATTTATTATAGGTTTTTTATAGTTCAACTTATTATTTAATTATTTCTTAAAATATTTAGATCTTATCATTAACGCTATTACGACAACTGTAATTACACCAAAAGCGATTGCAAATCCATAAAATACCTTCAAGGGCTCGGTGACTCCCACAATAATAACAGATTGGTTTGCAAGTGCATACGCCTTATACCATGTAGATTCTGGACTAGTGGTGGTATTACTGAAAGAAAAGAAAATAGACACATTGTAAATAGTGGCCTCAAAATCAATTATTTCTGAAAAAACATCGCTAAATGAATTATTTGATGGGAGGAAGTAAGGATCATCACGGTATGATGATGTCAAATTGTAACTATTGGATTTTGCATTTGCATCAGCCCCTAGATTCTCCACAAAGGATACGTTCATGTATTGAACATAGACCTCAGTATTACCCATATTATAAATTGTTCCTGAAAATTCAGCTACTGATCCTTGTTCGATCTTTGCAGGGGACATACCCGATGATGCATCTATAAGGTCAGCAGATGTCGAATTACTTGTTAACATAATTACAAGCAATAATCCTAAAATAAGTTTGTTTTTCCCGTACATTTTACTCAACTATTGGGATAGAATATCTAGGATGGCAATACGAGCATCCTCTTGGTTTCTTTCCAATCTGGCTTCGAAACTATTGTCAATATACAATTTGTCATCAGATCTCACCATCTTAAATCCACCAATATTATCTAGAATTTTGTCACTCACCTTAAGTGTTAATTTGATACCAGTATCTTTCTCAACCAACTCAGCAATATTTTTTAAGGAATCATTTGAGATAAGAGATTTGTCTTCAGATCGAAGTATGATTTCAATTGAGCCTCCACCCATGGCGAGTGCACATTTTTCTACTTCAGATTTCAAGAAAATTGGATATTTATCTGTTTGTGTGAAAGAAAGTAATTTAGATTTTATTTCGACATCAATTTCTTCCAACAATTGTTCTCTTGTCTCCAAATAATCCATTCTCAGGGATTGTTTTTTACGAGAAACTTCTCTAATCTTAGTTAATTTGGCCTCGCTCTCCATTGATGAGATAATTTCCCTTTTAAGTTGATCTATTTCCTTCTTTTGCTCAGAAATAATCTGCTCGACTTTTTCTTTTGCATCTGCAATGATCTTACTAGCCTTCTCCTGAGCTTGCTTCTCAATTGCTGCTTTGAATTTATTCAAAGCTAAGACTTCATCAGGCTTACCCGATGGGATATCTTGTGATGTTTCTGCGTTCAATAGTCTTCAAATTATTCATTTTAAATACTCTTTTAATAATTATGAATTGGTTCGGGAACAAAAGGTACAAAATTTTTTATCTTCAATTAACGTGTATTATCATAAAATCCAGGTTTCCTATCACCAAAGACTTGTGGACCACCAGCCTCCAACACGTTCCGATATTTCTCAGCTTCTTCACTGGAAATTTCATTTTGGTTAAGACAAAAATCAATTATTTCACTACATTCCTCATATGTTTCTGCTCTGGCTAGAAAATCGATAATACTAGGATTATAGTCTTTGAAAGTGGGTTCTTTCTCTGTTTTTAGTGCAATTGGTTCTTCATTAATTAGTTCAGCTGCCAATGTTTTGAAATCCTTCTTCAATCGTTCAATATCAAAACCATCAACCCCTTCATCATCGTTATCACATTTTTCAGCCATAATATTATATATAAAAATCAATTAATAAAATTTTATTTAGCAGATGAGACAATTTTTAGAATATCACCATGTTCAAGTTCATGATTTGCAGACACCCTTTTATTTGATTGATTAACCAAGATTGCATGAATGAAATACTTTGCTAGATCAGTATGAACCTTCCCAGCCATAGTTTTTGCTGTTGTTCCTTTAGGAACCAAGTATACATCTGGGAGAACCCTACCATCGGCATCAGTGAGATGAGTTTGATCTTCGACCGGAAAAACAGCAATCATCTCTAGAATTTCGAACGTGGTGGTTTCTAACATCTGAATCACCCCTGTGCTACCCTTTGTATCCAATAGTTTCTCTTTAATCGTTTGCACCACTTTGAGAAATTTATTATCTGGATCCTCGACCAATACCTCAAAATTGTTTGATCCGGGTAAATAGCGGATAATTTTGTTCTCATCTGCGCGTCTGAGGGTTAATTCAGCTAAACCTGATGTTTCAGTGATATTATAATTTGGAAATTTTTCTTTAATTGCAACCATATGGCCATCAGCACTAGGTTTGTCAATTTTATTTGCAGCAATTACAATGGGAAAAATATTCTCACATAATTTAGTTGCAAAAGCTTTTTTGTCATCATCAGACCATTTTCTAGGATTTCCCTCTATGATATCTGCCTCCCTCAAAGATGTCTGTACCATCTGTATAGTTGCACCGAGGCCACTTAATTTATCTTGAATTATTTCTGGCATTTTTGAAAGATCTATTTCCATTCGTTTGCTCATTCTATCCCAGGTTCCAAATAAAATATTGTGAATCCACATTATCAGCTCATCATGTAGCCAAATTATATCTTCCACTGGATTGTAACTATCGACATCGTTTCCCTCCGCATCCGTGGTTCCAGAAGTATCAAGTACATGAATAAGTACATTAGCTTGACGAAGATCATCAAGAAATTGGTTACCTAAACCTTTACCCTCGCTAGCTCCAGGAACTAGCCCGGCTACATCAAGAACTTCAATGGGTACATATCTAGTGCCCTCTTGACAGCTACCTGTTCTCGGATTACAACTGGTTTCAAGATCACGACAGGGACAAGGGACCCTAACATAGGCAACCCCACGATTAGGATTAATTGTTGTAAACGGATAAGCTCCCATTTTGGCATCAGTCATACATAATGCGTTTAGAATTGTTGTTTTACCAGAACTAGGTTTACCTACGATCCCAATTATCATGATGAGTCAAGAAACTTGATAATTAATTTAATGAGTTTCCCTGTTAAATTATATTATGACTATTATTTACACCTAAACTATACTTATATCTGAACATCATTATTCCTTAATTCACGTATATTGAGAAAAAGAGGGAGAATTTGGGAGAGGTTAATCAGATTATACATTTTTCACAACAATTATTAACGCAGCATGAACCTCACAAATGATGAGAACAATCCTTATTGCAGACCCCATACATCAGGTAGGTTATGATATGCTGGGAGATGCTGGAATTAAAGTGATTGATGGAACTGAAGATGATGCTGTCATATACGGCAACATTGCCTCTGTTGATGCCTTGATAGTTAGAAGCGCCACCCAAGTGACAGCTAATTTACTTGAAAATGCAAATAAACTGAAGATTATTGGAAGAGCAGGTGTGGGACTGGATAATATCAATCTTGAGAAATGTGAGCAAAAGGAAATCACTGTTGTTAACAGTCCTGAGGGGCCAACAAGATCTGTAGCCGAATTAGCTCTTGGTTTGCTCATCTCAGTGGCACGAAAAATTGCATATGTAAATATCGGGACGAAAAATGGACTGTGGCCGAAGAAAACAAAGGGTAATGAATTATTCAAAAAAACAATAGGAATTATTGGTACAGGTTCAATAGGGAGCAGGTTTGCCAAATACTGCATAGCCTTGGGAATGAATGTGATTGCATTCAATAGATCAGAAAATCAAGAATTGAAAAAATTAAATAATTTTGACTACGGTTCCTTGGATCGGGTCTTTACAGAATCTGATTTTATCTCTCTGCATTTACCTCTCGTGACCTCCACCAAATATTTGATAGATGAGGATGAATTCAAAATGATGAAAGATGGAGTGGGCATTATCAATACGGCTAGGGGAGGATTGATCAATGAAAATGCCCTCTTTAAAGCACTAGAAAGTGGAAAGGTGGCAGGGGCTGCACTTGATGTTTATGAACAAGAGCCCATTGATCACAATATGCCTCTAATTGCACATCCTATGCTTATCACAACTCCTCATGTTGGAGCACAGACAGTTGAGGCATCAAGAAATAACACAGTTGTTACAATTGAGAAAATCATTAAGTTCTTTGAGAAAAATTGAATTGTAATCAGATATTTGGTTTTTATTGACTGGTTGAACAACCAATCTGAACGAATTTACTTATTTCAATAATTGAAACTAAAAACAAAAATAGAAATAGTAATCTATTCCCATAGGTCAAATGTACGACGAATTTATCACAGAAATCAATGATTTTTTAGAATCAGAGAAAATCATGAAAAAAGTGAACTTACTTCAACCTCCAGATCCGAATCTTGGGGATTTCTGTATTGTACTCAATCAATATTCAAAAAATGATGATCTGTTTTCTCTAGGTAATTTCTGGGCAGGTAAATTACAAGATATTGAAGGAATCAAAGAAGTATCAGTCTTTTCTATGAAAGGAAAGAAAAAACCCATAATTTATTTGAATTTCATTATAGAAGATAAAATAAGGGATCAACTCAGAACCCAATTTATCAGTCAGGGATTAAAATCTATATTCTCCCCAGATTTTGGATATAATAAGATTAATGAGGGCAAAACTGCTGTCGTGGAGCATACTTCGGCTAATCCCATAAGTCCACTTCATGTGGGAAATTTGAGAAATAGTGTGCATGGAGATACTCTTTCGAGAATATTAGAAAGAACTGGATTTGATGTAGTCCGTATCTTCTATGTAAATGATGTTGGATTACAAATTAGCTTCGTCGTGGTTGGTTATGAACTTGTAAAGAATAGGGGAATCAAACCTGCCATAAAAATTGATCTCTGGATGGGACAGATTTATGCTATTATGAACTGCTTCCACACCATTCAAACAATCAAAAATAGAGCTAAGGAACGTGATCTTCAAACTGATGATTCTTATATTATCAGCGAGAATGACAAACTTATCCTTACCAATTTCCTTGAAAAACAGCTCAATGAGTTGAATACTGATCTTGAAAAACTTAAAACAGTTGAGAAACTATCAAAGAATGAGAAAATAACTAAAAGAGATCTTCAATGGAGAATAAATAAAACCAAGGACGAGATTAAAGAAATTCAAAAGTACCAGGAAATTTACTGGGACCTTCAAAAAAGATTTCCACAATTATTCGAGACATTGCGTGATGAAGTATCAAAAATTGATTTAATGAAGGTACAGGGCGATTACCTCAAGAAATATGAAAAAAATACAGATGTATATGTTACCTCCTTATTCAGAGAGGTGGTTGATTGGGTTTTGGAAGGATTTCGTTGGACCCTCAATAGATACAACATTCCATTTGATGTGATAGAATATGAATCTGATTTGACTTGGAGTGGTCTAACTGAGAAGGTGATAGATGAACTGGCAAGCAGTAAATATGCTGTTAAGACAGGTGGAGAAGGGATAAGATTTTCATTTCCCAAAGAAGGGATTGATGAAATGCTTCAGAACACCAGTTTGGTAAAGAAAGACATACCAATCAAAGGGCAAGTGCCAGAATTACAGCTTAGAAGAGAGAACGGAACCGCATTATACGCAGCAAAGGATATTGCATATTCAATCCAGAAATTTGAGACACACAAGCCTTCAATTATTTATAATGTGATTAGCACTGAACAATCTCTGCCACAATTTCAACTATTATTTCCCCTGTATGTCCTGGGTAAGACTGAATATGCATCAAATATGAAACACTATGCATATGAGATGGTGAATTTACAAGGACGACCTATGAGTGGAAGAATTGCAGCTTATGTAACTGCAGATGCATTCTATGATGAGACCATAATTCGTGCAAGGATGGCTAAGAGAACATCTGATGCTAGTAGAGGTATTGGATTACCTGAAGGTGCGGATGAGTGGAACGAGGAAAATGAGATATTAAGGGCAATTGCACTGGCCAGTACAAGATATCCCTTGATTGATAAAACTCCTCAGAGAAGAATTTCTTTGAATATAGATGAAGAATTGGATTTTAAGAAAAATCCAGGTCCATTTATAGAGTATGCACATGCCAGAGCAAGTGGAGTTATACAAACGGTAAAAGAGAGATTGGATATTGATGTATCATTAGATATAGATTGTTCTTTGATACTTGATGAGCAGATCATTTCTATTGTTACTTTATTACTGGATCTTGAAAATATCATTTTAAAATCAGTTAGAGAACTCGATCCCTCTATCATAGCCACTTGGTGTTATCAGTTAGCCCAGTCATTTATGAAATTTTATGAGGGATTCCCGGTTCTTAATGCAGGGTCAGTAGAATTGAGTAAATCCAGACTCTTAATTGTTAAAGCTTTCAAGATCGGTTTGTCTACGGGATTAGAGATACTTGGAATCCCATCGGCAGATAGAATATAAGAAATAGACCATTTTTAACTAGTAATGATAATATATCAAATTGATCTGATATAATTACAAATGAATGAATATCGCATTAAACAAGAAAAATCAATATTCAAAATTTATCAAGAGGCAAGTGGCGATGAATTATCATATTTTTCATTTTCAGGATTAATTAGCAAGTCTATCAAAATAGACAACATAAAATTATCATCTCATCCATTTAGTATCAGGAAATGGAAAATTAAGAAAGATCAGAAAAATATTGCTAAAATTAAATTTCCTGGATTGTTCAGAAAAAATCTATGGTTAAAAATTGAGAATGTTGAATACGAGGGAAATTGGTTCAGAGATAAAAAATATCAAATTAAAAGCATGGGGGATCGAAAGATCATCTGTTCTGTAAATAAATCAATAAAACAAAAGATTGATCACCTGATAATTGAGGATCCAGGACACATAGAACCAGAATTAATCTATCTACTCAGTGTTCTGATCTACTCCAACTATGGTAAATTATAGAGTAAAAATATTGATAAAATCATATCTAGATTATCAAGTTTAAAATTCATCTTTGTGTAATTTTTAGTGTACGATAATGAAAGTAGCAAAATTAAAGGTTGATGAGGCACGAAGAAGTGATGTAGGTCGACAAATAGCACGCATACCAGCTACTGTAGCCACAGAATTAGGAGTGAGGACTGGAGATATAATCCAAATTAAGGGTAGACGTGTGTCATATGCTAAAGTATGGAGAAGTAGTTACCCAGAAATTAGACCGGATACAATAAAACTGGAGGCAATAATTAGAAGAAATGTTGATGTTAACCTTGATGAGATTGTAGAAATCAGCCCTGCTCAGGGAAAAATAGCAAAATCAGTAATATTACATCCAATTCAACGATTATCTATTGGTATTAATCTTACTCCATACTTGACCCGTGCAATCATCGACAGAGTACTGGTTGAGGGAGATATTGTGGCAATTAACACCGGTTTTGGGGGAATTTTGTACTTCAGAACTGTGGAGACTGTTCCCTCTGGACCAGTAATATTCACTGAAAATACAAATCTTGGGATTTCTGATCAAGAAATGAAAATTGATACCCAGGTTGAAAAGGACAAACCTAGAGATTCATTTGACACTAGAGATATTCTCCAAATAAGTTATGAAAATATTGGAGGATTGGATGAAGCAATTCGTAAAGTTAGGGAGATGATTGAACTTCCCCTTAGGCATCCAGAAATATTTGATAAATTAGGGATACAGCCCCCGAAGGGAGTTCTACTCTATGGTCCTCCAGGTACAGGTAAAACTCTGCTTGCTAGAGCGATTGCCTCTGAGACTAGTTCTCATTTCATTCACCTATCAGGTCCCGAGATTATGAGTAAGTATTATGGTGAGAGTGAGAACAAACTTAGAGAGATGTTTGAGGATGCGAAAAAGAATGCACCTTCAATCATTTTTTTGGACGAGATAGATAGTATTGCTCCCAAAAGAGAAGATACCACCGGAGAAGTGGAACGTAGAATTGTGGCTCAATTACTTGCCCTAATGGATGGTCTAGAAACCAGAGGGAATGTAGTTGTAATTGGTGCGACCAACCGACCAAATAGTATTGATCAAGCATTGAGAAGAGGTGGTCGATTTGATCGTGAGATTGAAATTGGCATCCCAGATATTGAATCTAGAAAGGATGTTCTAGGAATACATACCCGTGGAATGCCTCTAGATGATTCGGTTATTCTGACGGACTTATCAAACCGCACCCATGGATTTGTAGGTGCAGATCTTGAAATGCTGTGTAAAGAGGCTGCTCTTTCGAGTTTGCATCGATTCTTACCAGAGATTGATCTATCTTTGGAGGCACAGAGTCTAGATGGGGAGACCCTAAACAAACTAAATGTTACAATGGATGATTTTGAACAAGCATTAACTGAGGTATCACCCTCTGCGTTAAGAGAAGTATTTGTTGAAGTTCCCAATGTAAGCTGGAATGATATAGGAGGACTTGATGGTATTAAAAATACCCTCAAGGAAGCTGTGGAATGGCCCTTAAAATATCATCAGGTTTTTCAACATCTCAAAGCAAAGGCTCCCCTTGGCATTCTAATTTATGGCCCACCAGGGACGGGTAAAACTATGCTTGCGAAGGCTGTGGCCCATGAAGCAAATGCAAATTTCATCAGTATTAAGGGACCAGAGCTTTTATCTGTGTGGATTGGTGAATCAGAAAAGGGAATCAGGGAAGTATTTCGTAAGGCAAGAAATGCTACACCTTGCATTATCTTCTTTGATGAAATTGATGCAATTGCTAGTTCAAGGGATTCTTCGGACAATCAATCTACAAAAAAAATGGTTTCCCAGTTATTAACAGAAATGGATGGCATGGAGGAAATAAAAGGCGTTACGGTTCTTGCGGCATCTAATAGACCAGATTTGATAGATAGTGCGCTCTTGAGACCTGGCAGATTTGACAAAGTTATCCTAATTGGGAAACCAGATTTTGATACTAGAATGAAGATTTTTGATGTCCACTTGATGGGAATTAATAAGTCTGAAAAAATTAATATTGAAAGTCTAGCTACAAGAACTGAGAATTATTCAGGTGCAGAAATTGCAGCCGTTGTTTCAGTTGCTAAAATGATTGCAATAAGGGAATTTGTTGAGATTAGCATAGATGATGAAGGAAACTATGATACTGATAAATTAACAAGCTTAATTTTGACAAATATTCATCTTGATTTGGCTTTTAATGAGATAACACTCGGAACTACGAGCGATTATAATCATAAGCCATCTGGTTTGTCATCAATGGGTGAAGATTTTGTTTAATCTTCCATTAAAAGTATAGCAGATATATCAATCACTTAAGAAGAGGATATAATACAGGAAACTAATTTAAGTTGAGATTATGATAAGTCGTGATGTGGAACAGGTATTGGATATTCTATCCAACTCTTATAGACGTGAAATTCTTAGACTTTTAACTATACGGGATAGATATGCATTTGAGCTTTCTAAGGATCTTAACATTTCACAACGTGCTGTTAGTAAGCACCTTTTATTTTTGAAAGAAATGGATCTTGTCACTTCTGAGAAACGCAAATCCCTAAAAGGACCTGCCAGGGAGTATTTCATGTTAAATCAATCTGTTGTTGTCAGTTTAACTATAGCCCCAAATCTGTTCTTGACCACAGTTAGACCCTTAGATGAATCAAAAGCTCATCCTGAAATTACACCCTCATTAAGATTAAGCGCACCCAATGAGGTTGATACCGTTTTTAACGCAATTGTTCAAGGACTTGAGCTCGTACCTCAGATAAAAGATGGTCTTGATCTACTCCAAGCTCAACAGAGTAAATTACTGAGAGGTTATCAGGGTATTCAAAGCCATATTTCAGAATACCTAAAAAGCGAAGGTTATGAATCCAGAGAAATTCGTTTAATTCTGAGATTGATTGAAAATGAGGGTTCATTATCTGAACAGGATATAACAGGTATTTTTGGGAATGTATCTTCAATATCTGATACAATTACATCATTAAAGGATAAAGGACTGATAACGGATGAATATAGGGATCAAAATGGAAATAGTATGTACCACATTGTTTTTACTAGCGTATAAAATCCGCTAGGTTTATATTATTGCAAGCGGATAGGTCAATATGAAACGCGGGATCTTATTGGGATTAATGTTTTTACTATTCGTTCCAATATCTCCTCCCGACAATTCAGTAAGTGGAATCAGTTCTGATGAGATTACTGTTGATTATGATTACAATGGTACACTTGAGTACCAGCCAATGAAATTTTGGAGAGCAAACGGCCAAATATTCAAGGTAAAGGATAGTGCGGTATTTACCCATTCAACCATGGGAAGCGATGGATCATTAAAAAATCTGGGTATTGCCTGGATTACCTGGATAATTGAAATTGGAGGTCGGGAGACAGCTGCTCTGGCTTTATTTGAGAGAGGCCGAATTTCCAATTTTACAATTATAGATGGATATTACGATGAAATTTATTTTCAAGGGTTGGGAGAGGATTTGATGGTAATACTATCATCCAAGACAAAAACCTATGTGAAATATTATTCCACAGTAGAAAACCAATATACCTACACGTTAAATTTTAATTCCACTAAGCATAATGTATTGATAGAGAATAATGAGCTATTAATATATTTTCTACAAAATGGTACCAGTCCCTCCATGGCATATTTCAGAGGTTTTCAAGTGTTTATTGAGAAAATTAATGAGACTTTGATCTCTTCACTTGGAGGGGTAGGATTATTTCAGGATCAAAATAATAGTCTGTTTCTCTACAGTAATGGTCAAACAAGTAGTTTGCCTGATGAAATAACAAATAAATCAGAGGTTGGACATATTATGAGGCAACCTGCAATTTTTGATATCGAAACTAAGAAACTATGGTTCTCGAATATATTGTTTGATTTACCAAATGATACCAAATCAGTTTACAAAATTGGATTGCGTTCTAGTATGATCAGAACTTCGAATAACTCAATTTATGAATTATTTATGAATAAGTGGATTCTAATAAATGATTATGATGATGGTATAATTTTCCACGATTTTTCAATAGTTGATATTGAATTATACATAGGAACAACACCCTCTAATGGGTTACGGCTGGTGATATATGGAGCAGATTATGATGCCGATTTTGCCCCTGATACCTTGGAAAGTTATTTTGCTACCAATCCTGAGGATTTTGACAGTGATCAAGATTCGATTCCAGATGGAATTGAAATAATAAACGGGTTGAATCCACTAATTGATGACAGAAAGTCAGATTATGATGGTGACAAATTGAATAATATTGATGAGATCAATCTCAATCTTGATCCCAGAGCAAAGGATAGTGATTATGGAGGGGCACTTGATGGGTGGGAATTGAAATATGGTTTTGATCCTACATCATTTCTTGATGACAGAATTGATCCAGATGATGATGGCGTGTCAAATCATATAGAGAGTCAGTGGGGATCCAATCCTTTTGAGGTCGATAGTGATCTTGATGAGATGCCTGATAGCTGGGAAATATTGTACAATCTTGATCCAATGGATCCTTCAAATGCAAATGATGATCTAGATGATGATGGTCGATCTAATCTTGAGGAATATCAAATGGGAAGCGATCCTTTATTAGAGGATCAAAGGCCATTATTCGATGATCTTGGCTGGTGGATACTAATTATTGTTATAGTACAAGTTCCCTTCACTTATTGGATTATGAAAAAATTCCTAGCTCCAGAACTTTTTGTAGGTAAAATAGATCACCAATAAGGTATTATTTCGTATAACAAAAGCTACATGCAATTCATATCAATAATTAGACCTTAATAGTGTAAAATAGGTTTTGTATAGTATATCGCGATTCATTCAAGGGGTAAATTCGTAAGTTTTTTTAATTCATCCTTGGAAAAATCCAGAAAATCAAACCCACCATTGGAAAGATAGTTACTTTTTAAGAACGTGGAGCTAATATTGAGCTGTTTTGATTTATAGTTGCCAACTATAATATTCCCACAGCTGCATATTGCCGCGAGATATTCTATTTGATTCTCTGTCAGGGGGAGATCAAGTTTCCATTTTGATTTACAACTTTTACAAATTATCGCAATGGAGTGTAACATGTCTGAATTAACGACTGAAATAGGTATTATTGAAATTGATGATAGGGCTAATTGAATTTAATAAATCATTGCTTTACTCTTGAGCGGCAGTTCTTGTTCCCAATTCGCTATTTAAGAAGAACATTGCACTTGGAGAATCCTTGATCATTTTTAATTGTTCAACAATTGCCAACACAGTGCTCTCTTCTTCCACTTGTTCGGATATAAACCAATCAAGAAAAACTTTTGTTGCGTAGTCCTTTTCTGTTAATGCCTTCTCCATCAGATCATTAATGCTGCTAGAAATGTATTTTTCATGTTCATAAGCATCTTCAAAAGCATTTAGAGGACTCTCCCACTTGTTTTTAGGCTTCTGAAAAGTTTCTAAAACTGGTGTACTATTACGCTCTAAGATAAAATCAAAGAATTTCAAGGCATGTGCCCTCTCCTCATCATATTGGGATCGCATCCATGTGGCCATGCCACTTAAATTCTTCTCTTCAAAATATACTGCCATTTGAAGGTACAGATAAGCTGATTCGAATTCTCGATTCATCTGATTATTTAGTTCATTAGCTAGTTCGGTACTCAGACCCATAAGTAAGCAATTACTAACTTAAGTATAACTTTACCTAAATATATCAAGTTAAATATAATTAAATATTTTAATTTCACTCAATATTCAATTTAACAATATTCTTGCAAGAAAGATACGATCACCTCAGCTAGAGGTATTTCTTCAAATTCCAATTGTTCATATGTAATACCCTCAAATATACTGGTTTCGATGGCCACAACATTTTTGATTGGTAGACGGAGGTTGGTCAGTGAGAGAAACTCTCCCGAATTCATGAATCTACCAGCTTCCCCTCGTAACCACAGATCCTTCTTATTAATTATTACCAAAATTGGTATCTCTTCATCACGATAATTGACAACTCTTTCAAATGCTTTTGCAACCTCGATAACATTGTTTGAGGTCCCATCTAGTAGAAAAATTACCGCATTTGATTTTTTAATTGAAGGCTCCCATAGATCCCAAAAGTCTTCTTGACCACCCATATCCAAAGAGGTCACTGTTGATTTTCCGATTTTAATATATTTTTGAGATTTACCCATAGTCGGTACTGATGGCATAATATTACTTTCTCTTGGCGGAACCAACGTATCCAGATATTTGACCAGTGAAGTTTTTCCCGCTCGTGAGGGACCTGCAATTGTAATTGTAAGATTTCTATTATGTAACATGGAAAACATTTCTTTCCTCATTTTGGAAAGAATACCCATTTTTTTCTGATTTTTTATATAATAAGGCAAGGGTTGGGCCTGTACGCTTTCTGGTATTTCCTCCTGCGTCATGGCAATTGTATCACCCAAATAATGCCCATTACGATCAAAATATATTATTCTAGTATGGTCGGTGTGTATAATAGAATAAGCTCCTATACCCATATCATTTGTATTAACACGAGCTGCAACTTCTTCATCACTCAGCATCACGGTGTCAAATCTACCACAGGCATCACATTCCAATGTGCGTATTGTTTGTACTGATTGCATTGAAGATTAATCTTCAAATTGACCTTAAATAGTACAGAAAAATAAATTGAACATGTTGCTGAGTTTCTGACAATTTTGTTAAAATCATAAGTACCATCATCAAATTATCTTTTATCTAATATATTTATTAGTCAATAAAGATGGCTTCAGAGGAAATTATCAAAATACTTCAATCACTTGGTTTCACAAATTACGAGATTAAAATTTTGCTCGAACTTTATAAACATGGACCATCTCAAGCTGATGAACTCGCAAAATATGGCGGTTGTAAATTTATTGAAATGGAATTTCACGAAGTCGCTTCTTATGTTGCTTTTCCCACCTCTTTATCC
>DAOUUM010000169.1 GCA_030668165.1 Candidatus Heimdallarchaeota archaeon | reverse complement strand
TCCAATAAATTTGATTACACCAAAAATTCTGACACATGGGTTGTTGTTGGCCTTCCATCAATTTATGCTTCATTAACGGATTTACTACTGAGAACAAGAGTTTCTGTGACTGTCGTAACGCCGAGTGTGGATTTAGAGTTAATTGAAATTGCCAGAAAATTGAAAAGTTCTATCCGTGTAACATTTGTCACCGATATAGATAAATCAAGAGATGCAAGGTTAATTAAAAAATTAGATGAAGCTGGAAGAATCCAATTACGGACCTATGATAAAAGAGATATCTATGCATGTATCCGTGATTCCGAGGAAATTATCTTTGGTTATCTGAGACCCAATGAGGAGGTTATTGGCATCCGAACGAGTACACCCTCAATGATCGAATTGCTTGAGGACAGACTAAACGAAACGATTATCCGAATTTCCAAACCAATTTAATTGCATTATCAAATTAAATAACTCTAATTATCTCCGAGATAGTATTTTCCTGACGATTTTTGCATCTTATCTAATTTACTACCAGGTTTATTTACTCTGGGTCTTCCTGTGGATTTATCACTTCTAAATGTAATGTTTTGCAATTTTAAAAAGGCATTCAACCCCTCATCAACACTCAAAGGTGAGGATGCATGCCCCCTAACTCCAGGATCCCCTTCAAAATGTATTATCCTATCTGAAATATAACTCTGCAACATCATATCGTGCTCTATAATTAGACCTGCAGATCTCCGATGCATTATCAAACGACGGATTGTCTTTCCAACCATTACCCTATCTTCCGCTGAGATAAATGCTGATGGTTCATCGATCAGATACAAATCCGCATCCCTGGCAAGGCATTCTGCAATTCCTACCCGTTGTAATTCTCCACCACTTAAAGTATTTATACGGTGAGAAAGTAGTTTTTCAATATCGAGAGGAACCAATAATTCAGTTTTGTAGAATGAACTGAAAACTACTTCTTGATTGGCTTCTCTCAATACTTCCTCAACTGTTTTATCATTTTCAGAATCCAAATACTGAGATTTGTAACTGATAGTTAATCTTAGCTCGGTATCTTGATCTTCATCTTCCTCATCATCTGAGACAACAACTCGCTTTCTCAGAAGTTCTATTTCCCTTTCTATCGAGGTTGCTTTGTCAATTCCTGCAATCAATTTGGCAAATGTTGATTTTCCAATTCCATTCGGACCAATAATTCCAATTATATCTCCAGGGAATAGATCTCCAGATTCTATAGATACACTGAAAGTATCAAATTCCTTGGTCATGGCTCCGTATGATATGAGAGGGTAACGACGGTCTATTAACTCGCTGGATAATTCTGATTTTTTGAATTTTAATGGTTCAGCTCTAAAACGCATATTCTCTGATGGGATATAACCATCTAAAAATATGTTAATACCGTCCTTCACAGACATGGGTGCAGTTACCACACCATATGCCCCAGCAACCCCATAATATAATTGGACATAATCACTGAGATAATCAAGAACTGCCAGATCATGCTCGACAACAATCACCACTTTATCCTCACCCAACTTTCTTATCTGTTCTGCAACCTTCAACCTCTCACTTATATCCAAAAAAGATGTTGGTTCATCAATAAAGTAAGCGTCCGCATCCTTTGCAACCGTTGCTGCAATTGCCAGTCTTTGTAGTTCCCCTCCAGATAATACGCTTATCTCACGTTCCCATACTTTATCTAAAGAGAATACAGTTTTCAACTCTTCTGCAATACCTCTTTCATCAACTTTTAGAATTAAATCCTTAACAACACCTTTGGTCACTTTTGGGATCCTGTCAATCGTTTGGGGTTTAACCGAGACTTTAATATTGCCTGTTGATAACTCTTGAAAATATTTTTGTAATTCAGACCCTCTATACTGTTTTTTGATTGCATCCCATGGATTTTTTTGTTCATCAAAAATACCGAAATTTGGTGTTATCTCTCCCGTCAATATTTTCAAGCTTGTACTCTTTCCAGAACCATTTTGTCCCACTAATCCTATGACTTTTCCTTTCCTTGGATAAGGTAACCTGTGAAGTTTGAATAAATTCGGACCGTACCTGTGCGTGACATGTTTGTCCAGTTCTTCTGGTAGATTGATAATCTTAATTGCATCCCATGGATTGCATTTCTTGACACAAATACCACATCCAGTACAAAGACTTTCAGAGATGAGAGCTTTCTTTTTGTCATCAAGTACTATGCATTTGTAACCTGTCAAATTAACAGGACAATATTTTATACATACTTCATTGCATTCCTTTGATTTACAATCTTCTCTAGAAACAATTGCCAAACGAGTCATTATTCAATTTCCTCTATATCACATCATGATTTTTCTATTTTTTAATTAATATGATAGATAATATTGTTATTAGTGCTCATAAATTTCAATGTTGACAATCAATTTTTAATCTCCAATTTACTCCCCAAATTCAAGTGATCTCCGAAGAACTCATGATTCTAACTGCTGTTTCATTTTTCCTAGCAATAGCCATTGGTGCAAATGATGAAACCTTTGCTCCAATCACAGGAGCCAAGTTGATGAGTATCAACAGGGCAGTATTTTTGGGTGCAGGAATCATCCTGATCGGTGCGGTCTCATATGGATACTATATTGCAATAGAGGTGGGAACAGAGCTTGTTGGTGAATCAGTTGAAATGTCACACATTTTAACAATTCTCATCAGTGTGGCAATTTTATTAATTTTGGGTTCTTGGAAAGGCTTACCACTTTCAACAACCCATACAATGGTTGGAAGCACAATTGCACTGGCATTAATTCTTGGGGATTCCGAATCAATTAATGCGGATAAAATAGTTAGAATCTTAATTTCATGGGTTTTATCACCAGTACTTGGATATGTTGGATCCTATGGAATTATGAAAGGTATCATGAAGCTTAAATCCCGACAAATCAAGGGATTAGATGATGTTGATAAGATTGAGATATTATTCAGCAAGGGATTAATTGTTGCAGTTGTTGTGACTGCATTCTCAAGAGGGGCAAATGATGTATCCAATGCTGTGGCTCCGTTGATGGGTAGCTATTTATTGTTAGTTACGGACAATTCAATAACATCAATTGCCAGATTACCACTAGTGCTTGCAGGTCTCGGTATGGGTGTTGGATTGATATTAATTGGTCGAAATGTACTGAGAGTCCTAGGAAATGATGTAGTTGAACTCAGTCCGACTACAGCTGTGGCTGTTCAAGTAAGTACAGCTATTGTTACATTTTTTGCAGCATTTCTGAGAATACCAATTTCAGGTACCCATGTGTTGGTAGCTGCGTTTGTGGGTACAGGTAAAGCCGCTCAGACAAACGTGAATATGAGTAGTGTGAAGAGAATTGCGGTAAGCGCAGTTGCGACTCCCTTTGCTGCTGCTCTAACTACTGGGATAGTATGGTTTGCAATCATCAATCCTATTTTTCGGTGAATAATTATGGATAGAGAAGAAAAGAAAGAAAAATTCATAGAATTAGCAGAAATTCTACGGGATACCGGGAGATTGTTCTCTGAATCCCTGTTAACCAAAGATAATGAAGAAAAAATAAATCAGATTGTAGAATTGGAACAAAAAGCTGATGGCATTCAAGTAGAACTAGATCGTGATTTTGCCACACAAAAGAACATGCCCTATCTTTCGATTGATAGAGCAAAGTTACTACGAAGAATTGATAATACTCTAGATGAGTTTAAACTGGCTTCAAGTGACATTTTGTTGTTTAGTTCGCACTTTCCAGAAGATTCTAATAAGAAATTCAGTGAACTCGCAATAAATTTAACTGAAATCAGTGCTAGTTTGGCAGATGCAATTATTATGATCTATACTAACTTTGAGGAAACAATACCCATATTGGATCGGATTGAAAAATTGAAGGATATTGGTCTTGGATTAACATTTAGTATTGAGAAATATTACTTTAATTTGTGTGAGGAGAAAGATTGGAAACAATTTATTGCAATTTCAACAATTACCAAACAAATTAGTTCCTGTATAAATTATATGAAAGGAACTAGTGAAATCCTCATGCTGATGTCATATAAGTATACTTGAAGTCCCGCGGAAGCAGGTGTTCAATCTGTAAAAATACATTCTATGAAAATTAGTTAGGTTTTATCACCAGCTCTTCTAGCGCCAAAATAAAAATGGCAATTTCAAAACCTAGATACTATTTTTATGAGGTTTTATAATTCAACTAAAATAATTATCTAGAACCACCTTAATCAATAAATAAAATTGATTTTCTATCCTTTAATATTTGACAATTGGAATAATATAAGGATTGGATCCATAAAATAGGATAATATATTATACTCATAGGAAATTGCAAATTGCATTCACGCACAGGAAATCAGATTAATTTTTAAATAAGATTATTAATAAGTTTTAATTACTGAATTTATATTTTTCGCACTGAGGACTAATTTTTTATTCTTCGATGGCGAAGATTATGAAAACCTCAGTTACAAAGAGAAGGTATGACGATGCAGGAAATTCAAAATATCTGTTTTAATATATTAGTAAAAACACCTGGAGTTAGCCGAGTTATACTTGCAGATAAAACAGGTCTCACCTTGGTTCATATCAGTAGGTTCGATTTTGAACTTCGTGATGTGGAAAGCATGGGTGCAATCAGTTCTGCCGTTTATCTTGCCTCTGAACAACAGGGATTTAATGCAGGCCTAGATGAGATGACCACTTTGGTGGCTGAATTCAAAACTGGAAAAATACTAGTTGCTGACTGTGGTAATGCTGTATTATGTTTGATAACTGATAATGATGTTGCTCTAGGAATGGCAAGAATGACAATCAATCAATCTGCAAGAGAAATTGAAGCCCTATTGGATGTTCTTATAGAAGAGGATTGGGACGAATTTGATGACTTGGCCAAGGAAGAAACATTCGTGCCTGAGTCCGTCGATAGTAAAGAAGACGAAGAAGATGGCTTCTTAACCGATCTACAAAATGCATTAAGGGAACTGGAACATTTCTAGAGGTATGTTAGGTAATGTCGGATCAAACTAATCTCAGTGATATCAAGTATCCAACCGGTTTAGATCCTCTTGATCGCAGAATGGGAGGGCAATTCAGTACAGATGGTGGAATTCCAGATGGCAGCATAGTGTTAGTCTATCATCCCCCTGAATCAAATCTTGGAACCTTATTTTCTCAGAAATTATTGATGAACCAATTGGAATTAAATGCAAACTCAAAAGCATTTTATCTGCATTCCAGTAGACCTCAACATATTATTATCAATGAATTTAAAGCCTATAATTGGGATATATCAACGTTTAGTAAAGAACGAAGATGGCAGTTTTTCGATATGTGGCATATAACAAGCTCACATGTGGCAAGTTCATCAAAAATAGGACAAATAGATATCCGTAGAAAGACTTATCTTAAACAGGCATATGAAAAAGTACTTCTGATAAAAAAAACGGAAAAGGTCAAGTGTTTCACTGTGGTGGATAATCTACTATGGTTAAAGGAAGATGATTTTGATAAAAATGCTTCAAAGATTCATGAATTCTTCAAAGAACTTACAGATATAATTGTTCAAATCGGAGGAGTTCATTTCCTAGTTCTACCAAAAGGCATACTGGAGAAAACCGCAGAAAATCTGATCATCAGTGTTGTTAATGGAATCTTTGAATTCTCAAGGGAGGTTGTGGGTAGTAAGAACCAGGATCAATTATCAATCATTAAAATGATGGGAACTTCATATGAAAGTGAAATCTTAGATATCACTCCAGACACAAAAGAAGGATTGAGAATAGAGTCCACGAGTAAGATGTAAGTTATAATTACAACATATTTTACAAAAATTCTTTTACGAAAACAATCCTTTTTGTATAGTGTATCATTACTAATATAAGAATGGTATCGGAATCCTCACTCTCAAATCAGGATGGAATTGAGCGTGATCCAGACAAGGTAAAAAAGAGTGAAGAGGATTTCATGAGAATACTTAATGAGTACCGAGACCTGTTGGAAATACAAGCAGTGGAAAGAGAAGAATTACTTACTAAGGTAGATGATTTGTCTAAACAATCAGAAAATGCAAGTCAAATTGATTCTAAAATGGATCATTTATTGAACTTACTTCTTGATATAAGACAACAAATTGGATCAATTACAGATAATAATCCGGAACTACCTGCAAAATTCGCCTCTGAAATGAGTGTAATGGCTTCTGATGATCAAATTAAGGAATTGTCTGATGAAATCGAGATGAAAGGTGAAGCGTTGGATGGCCAGATTGATTTTCTTAAAAATCAACTTGAGGATACCCGATCAGAAATAATTGACAAAAACCTGTATATTGAAAAATTAAACAGTCAAATACAAATATTAGCTGATGAGAAAGTACAGTTGATACTCAAATTGGAGGAACTTACCAATATAGCCAACTCTTGGAATAAAAATATTGATCTGCTTCAAAAACTTGCTAAAAGTGATCCTAGATATAAAACAATCAATACGCTGAAGAAACACGGGAGATTAAGTGAAATCCAACTTGCTTTTAGTATGGGAACATCAATATCTCAAGTTAGAAAATATGCCGAAGATCTGATTAATTTGGGTCTGGTTCAAAAGGACAAGTTAGGAAGATATGTTTGGGTTGGTAAGAACGAATAAATCTTAATCTATTAGCTAATTAGTAATATCAATTTTAGAATTAATCTTA
>DAOUUM010000053.1 GCA_030668165.1 Candidatus Heimdallarchaeota archaeon | reverse complement strand
TTACCAAATTCAAAGACTATTTTTTATATAATTCAATGGGAACAGCATTAATATCATATTGATGAATGATTAGTTCTATTCATATGGATGAAATCGATCACAAAAAACTATCACATTGCCCTCATTGTGGCAAAGAACTGCATCCAGAAGCAAAATATGATACAAAATTTCATACCTGGGGTACATTCGCAATTGTACTGGTATTGTCAATGATGCTATTTGCAATTGATTTTACTAGCGATGGTATTTATGATAATTGGGCTGTTGACTGGGCACATTTAGCTTCCCTTGGTGTATGGATATTTTTCCTCACCACCCAGATGATGAGGTATAATCCCGAATATGCTTGGATCATGATCCCATTTGCTGGCATACTATTCAGCTTCTTCTTCTTTTACCTTGACAAACTCTATGGATTAAATGAAGGTTTCATGGGTACAGATTGGTCATGGTTCGTAATCATACCCATTTGCACTTTTGTTGTAATATTGCCTATTCTTGGCAGATTTGCCAGACAGAGACCTGGATATTATCAGCAACTGGAGCATTTAGTTGATACTATTGAATCTGAACAGAGTGATTAATCATGGAAAAATCAAATGTTCCCGAATTCATGGATTTTGACATTCTGGAAAGGGAATCGTTTTCCAAGACCACCCTTCGATTTGTTCAAAGAGAATTACGATTGTATAGTTATTCTATCAGAAGTGCATTCAAAGCCCCCATAACCCTATTAAAATGGATATTCTCTTCATCAATCGTTAACAATAAGGTTCTACCCCAGGCAAGACCATTTGAAATTATACCAGATAAGCCCAATGGTATTGGGATCCTGATGGCTCATGGTTTTGCAGCAACTCCTGAGATATTCAGAGAGATTGGACCAATTATGGCAAAAGAGGGATATTATGTTCGTGCACTCAGGCTTAAGGGTCATGGCACCACAGAGGCTGATATGGCCCAAACTTCTGGAGTGGACTGGTTCTCAACCGTAGTTTGGCACTACAAGGAAATGTCTAAGAAATGTGATCGAATGTTCTATCTGGGGCATTCATTGGGTGGTACACTCGGGCTTCTTCTCTCAACTATATATCCAATAGAAACTATTATCGCACTCAGTACTCCAATAAATCTTCACATTTCAAGTGCAAAATTTGTGAGGCAGATGTCCATGGTTGTCAAGTACTGGCCTCGTTCAAAAAGAAAGAGATTAGCAATACGTGAGGCAGGAATTGCAACATATCAAAAAACACCACTATATGCCATAGGCAGTATATTTGAGGTAACCAAACTCCTTAGAAAACGCGCAAATAAACTGAACCTCCCTGTGTTATATGTAAGAGCTGGTTTGGATCACAAAACCCTAGTGGATCAACCTGAGGAGTATCGTAATTTCTTCCCCAATACACCAACTACCTTCAAAGATGCTAAAAACTCTCCTCATTCCCTATTATTAGGTCCTGAAAAGGATATGGTGAATGATTGGATAGTTGAGTGGTTTGAAAAGTATAAATGATCCTAAAACCCACGATTGAAATCAAATAGCTTAATATAAGATATATTTTCAAGTAGAGATAATGAGTAAGTATATCAAAAAAGTTGGGAAAAGTGCTACTGATATTGCTGGAGATGCAATTAAAAAGGCATTATCTTCCCTTCTTGGGGGCATAATCAAGGAAATTGTTACGGAGTCGGGTGTTGATAATGTGGCCAAGGATAAGATGATGCAGGTTGGCCTCAAAATTGCAAAAGATATGAATTTAGATCCTAAAAAGATTCAAAGGGATCTGTTGAAAAACGCTATTAAAAAAGAACTAGGTTTGTAAATTAATCCAATCCCATTAACTTTCGGGCTACCTTCCATGACTGTTCATCAACGGTTTTCAGCCTGGCTACAGCTTGTGATAAATCAATTGGAACAATATGGATTCCCTGTAATGCTGGCATTTTTCCAAATTCTTTATTAATAGCTAGATCGTATGCACTGAAACCAAGTTGGGTGCATAGTACTCTATCAAACGCAGTCGGAGATCCTCCTCTCTGAACATGTCCGAGCTTAATCGCTCGAGTGGTTATTCCCAACTCATTTTTGAGCAAGTCTGCTATGGATTGTGCCACATCCAATTTATCTAGTAAAACATGACCAAATTCATCCTTCTCCATATCATTTGTCTCAGTTTTCGAAAATGAATAACCCTCGGAGACTGCAACAATTCCCCAAGTATTGCCATTATCATACCTCTTCTTTATGATATTTACAATTTCTGCCTTCGATAAACTGAATTCTGGGATCAATATCATATGGGCTCCAGCTGCTATTCCACTGTGAAGTGTCATCCATCCAGCATGACGACCCATTATCTCGACAACAATTACTCTATTATGAGATTTTGCCGTTGAATGTAATCTATCCATCGCCTCAGTAGCGATGGTAATGGCTGTATTAAAACCAAAAGTGTAGTCTGTGCCATCCAAGTCATTATCAATAGTTTTGGGAACTCCAATCATGGGTAAGCCTGCCTTGCACAATTCATTAGCCACACCAAGAGTATCCTCTCCCCCAATGGCAATCATGGCCGTGATACTGTTTTTCTCAAGGGTTTGTTTTATTGTCTCAATACCATTATCAACCATTAATGGATTAGTCCTCCCACTACCTAATATGGTGCCCCCAAGATCGATATCATCTAATACTGATTCTGATATCCTAATCGAATTATTATCCAATAAACCCTTCCAACCACCTGAAAAACCGATCAACTTATGATTATTCTGTATACAACGTCGGTACACCGATTTGATAACAGTATTCATTCCTGGAGTATCTCCTCCAGAAGTTAAAATTCCAAAATTCACATCAATCAACAGGTTGGTGTCTTAGATTAATGTTATTGTAGAGTGTTATTTTATTCAGTAATTAATGGCTATAAACTCATTCACAAGTAACCATCTGCACGCGTCACAAAGGACGCATGCCCTTATTATTGGCTGACATTTCAAGTTTGTAATGTGCCATCTATATGGCGCTAATATTTGATGGAGGCACCCACCCGTATGTTTCCTGTGGAAGAAATAGAACATATGCCCCGACTCCAACTCGAACTATGTACCCTAAAAATTCAACTAAATATTTATTCTTTAAAGGAAATGGTGAATAGGTTCGGAGATGGTTCTAACAACCAAGTAATACGTTTACTTATATATTAATGTACTATACATATAAGTAGACAGTTAAAAAATTGAAGTGATAAGTATGATGGATTTAACAGATATTCAATCAAGATTTGTATCATTAATAGAAAGTCGAGCAAGTTACAGAAGTGTTGTCTCCGATGTCAGCGTTTTACATAACTCCCCCATGAGGATGATTGGTGAAAGTTTACTGAACAAGTTCTCTCATCAATTAATGAACCAAGCAGTTCTTGCCGAACAGAAAGAGACAATTGCTGACGAGATCATTGAGAACATGGTTTCATCCATGGTCTTAGCTGGTATGATCGGTATCAATCTTGAATCAGAACTAACAAATCTTCTATCTTTATTAGAATCAGTATCTGCAGAAGCATCTTAAAGTTAAACAAATCAAAATCTGTCAATCTGTCGTTGAATTTTTTCTGATTTCATGTTATTTTATTTCTATGTAATAATATTATTAATCGATATTTGCATGATCCAATCAGACCAAATTGAAATTCAATTCCATCTTCCTTACTCCTATTATCATTCTATTAGTTCTGAACCCCTCGTTTATGGCTGTTGGTCAGGAAAACGAGACATCCCAAATTGATGAACTGAGCTGGAATCTGGAAGCTATCAATATTCAGGATGCTTGGGATGTAACAAAAGGTAGTAAAGATATCACAATTGCAATTGTTGATTCAGGAATAAATTGGAATGTAACAGCTTTATCAGTGGAAAATCGATGGGAGAATCAACTGGAAAAGGACGGTTTACCAGATATTGACGATGATAACAATGGTTTCATTGATGATATTTATGGGTATGATTTCATTGATTTTGATGAGGATCCGACAACTGATCAAACATATGGAGAAATAGACGGTCATGGTACAATGGTATCGAGTGTTGTGATATCGGATAATGATGATGTGACGGGAATTGCTCCGAATGTCAAGTTGATGACTGTAAGAGTTCTCGATTCCAATGGTACTGGTTTTTTTTCAGAGATCTATCAAGGGATGGATTATGCAATCAAAAACAGGGCTGATATAATCAATCTTAGTTTGGGAACAAATGCAGAAATCGGTGGATTTATCGATAATCTCATGGAACAGTTAACGTACAAGGCAAAATACTATAATGTATCGATTGTGGTTTCCGCTGGTAATGAGGGTGGCTCTGTGAATTTTTACGGAAAATTAAATAATACCATAACTGTAAGTGCTCTTGATACCCCAACTCATCTTGCTAGTTACTCAAATTATGGAAACGAGGTAGATTTCACTGCACCTGGTTCTCGAATTCCAGTTATCGACTCAGATAATATTGCCTATTATGTATCAGGAACCTCATTTTCTGCACCAACGGTGTCCGCAGTAATTGCCTTGATGAGATCCATTAGAAACGATTTTCCCGTTGTATATTATGAAGAATTATTGAAAGAGAGTGCTATTGATATATTTGACAAGGGTTTCGATGTATTCTCCGGTCATGGTCTTATTGATGCCTCAGAGTCAGTATCTAATACTGTTAATTTTGATGAACTTGATTTCGATGATGATGGCATGCCATCTGGTTATGAATTTCAATTTGCATTTAATCCATTCTATGATGATGGGTTCGTGGATCATGATGGTGATGGGGTGGTGAGTTTATTTGAATACAAGGATGGTACCAATCCGAGGGATCCTAATGATTTCAAATCATGGATCACAAGAAGTTCCACAATAAATTATATCATAATACCTGGAACCATACTGATTGTGACAATTATTTCGTTGATAATATACATAAAGAAAGACAGAAAGAAAAGAAGAAATGATTTCCTATAATCTGATTTATCACTAGGATTTTTAATATGATTATTAATATTCTATATGTTGAATTTCGATAAGTTGATCCACAAATTATCAAATGAGAGCGATTTAGATAAGAGGAGATATATCCCTGATAAATTGGCCAAAATTGGAGATTTGAGAGCCATCAACCCCTTGGGTAGTATTTTAGTGAATTCTAACCAACCAAGGATTATGAGAAATGAGGCCGCAGAATCACTGGGTAAATTAGGTGATTCAAAGGCTAATAATTTTTTAATATCGGTCCTAAATGATGAGGATTCTGAACTAAGACGAACTGCAGTTTGGTCTCTTGGTCAGATTGGTAGCCCAGATCTCGTGGATATAATCTCCGACAAATTTAATGATGTTGATTTCAAAGTTCGCAGATGGGCTGTAAAATCCCTAGGTAGAATAAGATCCCCTGCAGTCTTTAATAGTTTAAAATTAATAGATGAGAAAAATAAGGATACAACAATATTAACCGAAATTTTCAGAACAATTACCAGTCAGATAGGAATGATTGATTCAGTGAACTACTGGTTAAACCGAGCAAAACTTGTGATAGTGAATGAATATGATAAATCAGTCAAGCAAGCTGCACTACTTCTCCTTCATGAGCTTATTTTGCTAAATCCTCAAGAGGATAAGCGATTTATCGGTGAAATGATAAATATAATATCGCCTGATGATATTCTTCTGTATCCACTCATGCTAAATATATTAGGAATCACTAATAATAGTGATATTCTTCTGAAATTCACTGAAAATCTATCTCATGAACTAATCATCGCTTTTGGGTTTGCAAATATGAAAACTCAGCTTCTTGATATTCTACAAAAATATCCAGATTGGTTAAATTCTGTACTAGAGGCACTTTACCTTACCGATATACAGATAAATATTGATCAATATCTAAATCATTCTGATATTGATATACGTAACAATGCCTTGATGCTCCACGCTAAACAGAAACAAGAGTTCTCAATTATTAAATCTACCATTGAGAAATGCAAAGGAATAAATAAACTCATCCCCTCTCTTCAATATTATTCGAGTGATGGCTTGGAGCAGCTTTCCAAGCTCTTAGAGAGCAATGATAAGGGAAACCGACAGATTACAATTAGAACTCTCAAATCTCCAATATTACTATCTCAAGAGAGTCTTGTTTCAAAAATAAGAGAACTTCTCATAAAAAATTATCAGAATGAGAGAATTTGGCACATCCGGCGCGATGCGAGAATAGGGATTGAAATGTGCGATAAACTTTTACTGGCAGATAATCCAATCTGAAAGAACACTTTCGATAATATAAAAAACCACAGTGAAATTGGTAATTTGCTCATCATCACTATTTTATCAGTGAGTGTTTTGAATGGAGCATGTAACTCAGTTGGAAGAGTGTTGGCCTCCTAAGCCAAAAGTCGAGGGTTCAAATCCCTTCATGCTCGTTTTTTTAATATCAAAATTATGAAAATATAATCTACCATTCCATTATTGTTTGGGTAAACAGATTAAATATTGACCAAATTGACTCCGATATATGGTCAAATCAACCCAAAAATTCATGGTTGAAGAATTAGACAGATTGCGTCGAGTTGGATTGTACAACAAAATAAAAACAATAGAGTCTCCTCAGGGTGCATGGTTAAGAATTGATGGAAAATCAGTTCTTAATTTATGCTCAAATAATTATTTAGGTCTGGCAAACCATCCTGTTTTAATAGAAGAGGCAAAGAAAATTCTTGATGAATTTGGTGTTGGACCTGGTGCGGTCAGATCAATTGCGGGTACTATGTCATTGCACAACGATCTTGAGAAATTGCTCGCTGAATTCAAGAATGTTGAGGCAACATTTTCAGTTCAATCAGGTTTTGTTGCAAACCAAGCAGTAATTCCTTCAGTTGGTGCAGATGCAATATTTACAGATTCCCTTAATCACGCATCAATAATTGATGGTGTACGATTAACCAAAGCTAAACGATTTATCTATGCTCACAATAGTATGGAAGAATTGGAAGAACGATTGAATGAGGGTAAGGAACACAAGAGGAAGCTAATTATCACTGATGGTGTTTTCAGTATGGATGGAGATATCGCTGAACTGGATGAAATTGCCAAATTAGCTAGTGAACACGAAGCTCTTCTCATGGTAGATGATGCACATGGTGAAGGAGTGCTTGGATCACATGGTAGAGGTATAGTAGATCATTTTGGATTAGGTCATAACGATGTTGATATTGATGTTGGAACACTATCAAAGGCAATGGGTGTAGTTGGTGGATATATTGCAGGTTCCCAATTATTGAAAGATTATCTTGAGCAAAAGGGTAGACCATTTCTTTTTTCATCCGCAACAACTCCTCCAGATGTAGCAGCATCAATTGCCGCAGTGAAGCTCTTAATGAAGGATGATTCCCTTGTTAGAAAACTATGGTCCAATGCGGGATATTTCCAGAAAGGAATGAAAGATCTTGGATTTGATATCGGAATAACCCAGACTCCCATTACTCCAGTGATGCTAGGTGATGCAAAATTATCGTCTACATTTTCAAAGAAGTTACTAGATGAGGGAGTTTTTGCAATGTCTATCGGATTTCCCACTGTAACAAAGGGTGCGGCAAGAATAAGAACCATGTTATCTGCATCCCATTCAATAGAAGATTTGGATTATTCACTTGAGAAATTTGAAAAAATTGGCAAAGAATTAAAAGTAATCTCTTAACAAAATACCAGTCCCCAGTAAAAAGTAATTAAACACAGTCTTGTTTGAATACTAATTGAATATGAGATATCGAATGCTTTCATTTTTGCTTATAATAGTTTTATTCTCATCCTTTGGTGCTGTAAAAGCAGATACAGTTCTCATATCCACTACGGTATCATTAGGTGCAAACGGTAATTGGGATGGAAGTGCTGAACTCGAAAGTTCGGGTACAATCCTTGCAGAGGTTGAAACTACTCAAGGTACCATATATTTTAAAGTATTCCAAGAGAATGAAACGATTCTGAATCTGGTGATTACTCCTCTGGAGGGAGTGAAAACCAATGAAACACTAGTAAAATCCGGTAAAATATCTTTTTCAGCTAAAGCTGTCGGTAATCTATTCACTGCCGCCGTTTCTGTTACTCTAACATTTGTTAGTACATCCAGGATTTCAGGTTCAACAACCGGTATTGTTGTATTATTACTACTTGCTCTTCCATTGATCACCTATTATGTTTATTATTATGGAAAGAAAAAAATAATTGAATAGAGGTTTTGTAATTGAAAGATGACTTGAAAGTAAGATTGGGGAAAAGGGAGGATTTGTTATCTGTACTATCCTTGAATGTATCTGAATATTACAGAGATCTTAGTGATTGGCAAGATCACACCCAACGTGAGAGATGGGAGGTGGCTTCATGGTGGGGCGATATTGATCTTCTGAATTGGCACTATAGGGTATTGAAATCAAGTAATGGTGGAATAATTGTTGCATGTATTGGAGATAAAATAGTTGGAGAATTAGATTATATCATATCACACGATACTGATGAAGCTATTCCAATTAAAAGATACCATATAATCTGGGTGTTAGTTAATGGGGACTACAGGAGAAAGGGAATTGCTCATCTTATGATTAATTACCTAAAGGAAATCTCTCAAGGCCTTCCCATTTGGGTTGAGGCTGAGGATGAGAGAACAGAGAATCTCTACAATGCCATTGGTAATAAAAAATTAATATTAACAAACTGGATTTCAAAAAACAATTTTAATTATGTAAATAACCTCTCAATACACTGCAGGATCAATTCAATTGATTATGTAAATCTTCTTACTCTGATCAAAAATGGAGAATGGAGAGTACTGATTGGAAACTACTATGCTCCAGAATTTGATTTAAATCAATTAATAAATGCCGAGGAGGTTCAAGGATATATTTGGGGGGAACTACCACCAGCTGATATTATTGAATATAAACTGGACAATATCCATGTTATTGCAGTGCTAACTCAATATCCCCGAATTTTAGTAAGATCTGGATATAATTTACTTGACATTGTTAATATCCTCAAGGATCTACTGAAAAGAATACATGACATGGGATTTGAAGAGATATATTTTCAATATTATCTTGATGATAGAATTGAAAAAATATTTAATGAACTCGAACTAGTTTCCCAAGGAAATAAAGATACAGTTTATGAGTTATAATTAGATATTTTCAAGAGAATTACCTACTGATTTTGAGAGAATTGCAGCTTTTAAAACATCATCCACTGTATTAATAAAACGAGCAATTGATAGATTACCGGTTAAAGTAGTAATTACCTCATCATCCACGATTTCAGTATTAATCTCTCCCTCAGATGGCATGGTTTGATTTTCAGGTGCAATTGCCAACAACAAAGTCTTAGATGGAACTTCTCCACTCATGGCAATTCTAGTGTGTATTTTAACTATCATTCACGTAGCCTCTAAGCTTTTCATTTAAATCTAGTAATATATCCTCAACTAGATCCTTGGGGACCGAAACCATAGAATCAAGTTTTGATCCAATTACCTCACCATCAATTTTTCTCTCAGAGATAACCTCTTGCATTAATTCAGACATTCCTCCTCCAATATTGTGAGATTTTGACGCCCTGATTCCAATGGTATGAAGCTTATTTGGACCAGGTGCAACAACAGCAAAGGGGAGATCTGATGTTACCAATCCATTGGAAAGACCCATGGCAGCGGTGTGTGATACATTATACCAGCTTATTTTATGATCTGAAATAAAATATCTGAGTGTTGTAAGTTCAACCACCTCATCGTTGTGATCAAGAAGAAACTGGAATGATATTGATACAGCCTTTCGTTCCTCAATATATAATTTGGTTAGCTTAGATAGGTAATTTGTCCTATTCCCAGTAAGAACTGCAATCGCATAGTTGTGTTTGCCTCTCATGACTGCGTCATTAACCGCTGATGCAATATCCCATACATTTTTCAAAATTGTTCCTGATTTTTCATCTAGAAACTCAGTTTTATTTTTTATGAATATAAGTTCATCCTCTTGGTATCCCTTATGAAGGGCTAAATGGACCACCAATTTACTATTGAGATCTTTGATCTCATCGGGGCTGAGATTACTTATTTTTCGATCATCAGTACCACTTTTGATTTCAATTCCAGCCTGAGTGATAAATTGAATAATTTTCTTATCATTACCAGTTAGACCAGGTAAAAATGGAGTAAGAGAGTAGAGTATTGAATCATTTATATTAAATATTTCTGTGCCCAAGAATGAAATACTCTTGGCAATCTTAATTTTCTCACCTGTAGTGGCATCCTCAGCAATCAAGCTGTGCAATCCCACATAATCTTCCATCATATTGATTATTTGAGCACTTATTAGGGGTAACTGCACGATATAATCAAGAGATACCGCATAGGGTGATATTAGGAAGTAGGCAGCAGCCGCTACTGAGTATTCATTTTTTTGAAATCCAAACTCTGTTGGATTAATCAGGGAAACTTTCATTCCCTTTTTCACATCAGCTTCTCCATAATCAAGTACCACAATCATGTTATCCGTACTTATTTTGGTCACTTCCTCCACTCCTATACCCAACGTAATTGTCAGATAGCCTTCCCTCTTAATTATCTCTGGCAATAATGATTCTTCAAACTTAGTTAGAATAAATGGGGTTTCCAGATCTAGAAAAGCACGGGCTAGCAGTGAACCAGCGATCACTGCATCAGCATTATCCTTATAGAGTATTTGAATTGGATTCTGCCAAGTTTCAATTATTTTTGCAACCCCTTCAATGTGGTCTAAGAATCCTTGATAACCCATAATGAAAAGACATAGCTTATATTATTAAATTTGATCGATTGGATATTAGTTGAATGGTTCCATCTATATTCGAATAAAAGTTAATTAACGGAGTAGAACGGAGGCTGTTTCTGGACGATATCTCCAATCAGATGGCAGAATTCCAGTGTTTCTGTAATATCTTGATAATCTATGAATTTTAGATTCCATTAATCTAAGACCATGTTTACCATGCAGATCTTTCTTATTCTCCATTATATGATTTCTAAGATTTAATGCAGTTCGAATAAGGGATAAAAGATCTTCGGGTGTTTCTGGTGCGATTTCATTCTCTTTGAGAATGGTCAATATTTTCTTACCAGTTGCTAATTTTATTGATGTAATTCCGTGTTGATCACGTAAAACTGAACCAATTATTGATTGTGAGTTTCCTTGTTTATACAACTTAACAACTAATTGTTCAATTTCTTCTGCCTTAAGTGGTATCCACTCTTGAGGTTCTGTAATATATGGTTTGGTTGAACCTGACTTTCCGCGTGAGTTTGTATGCATTCTTGCCATTTTATACGCCTGCCGATGACATTTCGTAATTCAATTACCAAACGTCTCTATACTAAATTGATAATAATCGGTTATATACCATTTGATGGATTACACGATAAATTCATTAATTTTGTACCTTTGAATATAGATAGATTTAACTCAAAATCGTTCTCATTTCATATATGAAGGCAATTGTGCTTGCAGCGGGTAAGGGCACCAGATTATTACCTCTTACAAGTAATAGACCAAAGCATCTTCTTGAGGTTGGTGGAAGGCCAATCTTGAAGTGGCTTCTCGATGACCTAGTTGCAACCGAAATAATCGAT
>DAOUUM010000250.1 GCA_030668165.1 Candidatus Heimdallarchaeota archaeon | reverse complement strand
TTTTCGAGTTCACAATTTTCCCAGATATGCTTGGAATTCTTGCATTTTTTGTTATGGCGATCATCCTCATATTGATTATTCTGACATCAATCTCAGTATTTGCAAGAAGACGGGGGGTATCCTCAGTTATCACAGGAATAGTAATTGGTGGATATATATCATGGTTACTTCTAACTACTTTACCCTTGTAACATCAAAATTATTTGATTCATGGATTATTCGCAATTTTTCTTCCTCTGATTATTTCTACAGGTAGACCCCACATTGATAATAGTTCTTTTTTGGTGATTTTGAATTGTGATTTTCTCATTGCCCATGCCGAATATATTGGTCTGCAATCCAGATAGATTGGAAACCGGTTATGGAGATACTCATACATTTTTACCATCGCTGTCTGTCTCATTCTAGATAATGCCACAACTATGATTCGGCCATCTGGTTTTAGAACCCTATAACACTCCTTGAGAACCTTATCTATATCGGGGGTATCAAACAATTCCAGGGTAAATGAGATGAAAATGGCATGAAATTTTTCAGGTTCAAATGGCAATTTGGTTGCATCTCCCAAGTGCAGATCAACATTGTTTGTCAGCTGATGTTCCATAAGTCTTTTTTTGGTGATTGTATGCATTCCCCTGGATATATCGATTCCTGTAATTATATCATTACCACCCATATACTGAGCAATGGTCACAATACTTTCTCCGGTTCCAAAACCAATCTCAAGAATGGACTCTCCTTGTTTAGGATCCATTAATTCAATTCCGATATCCCGATATTTTTTCTCAAAATTCCCAGAAAATGCATCATACCACCTACTGAAATTAGAATAGAACTTTTCTGCGGATGATTTATCTCGGAAAACTCGACTGATCGCAGTCATTATACAGATTATCCATTTCTTTTGGAGTTTGAAATGTTACCGTTTTAAAAATGGAATTTTGAATAAATTAATAACCGTATTTTTGTCTGTAATCGTCTATTAACACTTCAAGTGTTTTATTATCAATATGTTTAGAAATTTGGATAACTAGTTTTGATAACTCGTCAAGCTGTCCATTTCTCTTTGCACTTACTTTTACATCACCAGTAGTTTCGACATTGGCAGTTGGGGCCGGGGTAATTGCATCCAAAGATAGAAATTCTGCAAGCAATTTGTAATGAACGGCTGAATTAAACTCATAACGCAATAATACTCCTCCATCCACCAATGCTTTCAATGTATTTTCTAATTCCTCTTCACCAAATTGTGGACCATAGCGGAACCTTAGTTCAATATATGGAACCACCGCAGCCTGCACTGGAAATACTTCATTGAGTTTGGAGAGTAACTCTTTATTGCTCATATGGGGATATGCAACTTATTGCTCTTAATATTTATTATCTAGACACCAACTACTGATTGAGCATATAATCAATGGTAAATGAATCCAAATAGGGTTTCAAGGTAATTTTTGTGTATATTCCATCTTCTCGATAATGCAGTTCAATATCACCTGAGACAAGCCTATGAAAACCTATTATTTTCTTCCCAGACCTCTGTATGATTGAGTAACAGCTTTTGATGATCTCATCCCATTCAGACATTATGTCTTAATATAAGGGGGCGTAATATTTAAAGTAATTGTATAGAAATTCGTCCAGTTCAAATAATTTTGTATCTTTGGAGTATTGTGATAATCATTTTGTACTTTTTTTCAGACTATGATTGCTCGTAATGTTAAATCAATTTAGAATATACCAGCTATTTTCATTTTGATAACTTGATCAATCCTTAAATCCGTGAACCCCTTCTGATCAAGTGCATCTAGATAGGAGACACTGACATTGTGAATGAGCATATTAATTATTGTTTCATAGTCAATATCATTGTACCGGCTTTTTATCTCCCGGATATAAGATAACGAGCCACCATGAATTGATAATTGTGTTACGGTGGATAATTCTGGTAGAGCATCAAATATTAGTTGAAGCCCAGTTATGAATTT
This sequence comes from Candidatus Heimdallarchaeota archaeon, assembly GCA_030668165.1. GTDB lineage: Archaea > Asgardarchaeota > Heimdallarchaeia > Heimdallarchaeales > Kariarchaeaceae > JAJRQD01. The sequence goes on along the minus strand of DAOUUM010000250.1, from coordinate 3,141 downwards.
GATACCCACCCCATGGATACTGAGCTTGATTACTGTATCAAGAGTGGGATCTATATAACCAAGATCACGTAATTCCCTAATGAAGGTAGTAGATACTCCATGAATACTCAATTTTTTGAGGGTCTCTAATTCAACATCCTCAAATCCAAGATCATGAATGGATTTGATAAAATCAAGTGAGACTCCATGAATTTGTAAATTGGTCAGGGTATTTGCACTGAAATCATTATAACCCAGTTCTCTCAATCCAATAACATAATCTGATTCAACATTATGAATTCTAAATGTTACAAAGCGATTCAATGAGAGATCATCAAATCCTATAGCTCTGAATTCAGAGACAAAATCTGGAGTAACATTGTGAATAGATAGTTTTTTTAGCATACTCAAAGATATATTTTCGAAACCCATATCTTGAAATGTACGGAAAGTGTCCATATCCACATTGTGAATACTTAATTTTTTTATTTCAGATAGAGTCGCATTGGAAAAACCAGCGGCCCTTATTGATTCAATGAATTCAGGAGAGATGTTGTGGATTTTAGTATCCAGCAGGGTTGAAATTGATAGATCTTCAAATCCCAGTTCTTTTAGTTTTGTAACTGTCTGAGTATCAACACCATGAATACTTAGCTTCACGAGTTGATTTACAGTCAAATTATCATACCCCAAATCTTTGAAATTCTGGATGAACTCAGAATTAACAGAGTGAATTTTCATCTTAACCAGTTGATCTAGAGTTACATCTTCATATCCCAGAGCGTGTATACTTTCGATAAATTCTAAGGATACCTGATGTATGATCATTTTGATTAATACATTATCAGATATTTCAGGGTAACCCAAGTTACCTAATTTTTCGATATATTCTGGAGATACGTGTTTTAATATCAGTTCACGCACAATTGAGTGCGTCAATGTTGATCTCTCTATGGTTTCCAACTCTATATAAAACTCGGGTGTTACATAATCACTTACATTATCTATCAGCGATTGTAATGAATCTGTTGAAAAATGTCTCGAGGAGAGATAGTCTTTATCCAGCACTTTGAGTGCCTTCTCTGCATCGGTTGGTGAAATATCACCTGATGCTACCTTGGATAGAATGTCGATACGATCTTTTTCCATTGTTTACTCACCAATACCAGACACTATTTCTGTGATTAGCACTGCTAATCTAATTGGTTTATTTGCTAATCAATGAGTAGATTGAAGTCGCAAATATTACCTAGTGAATGATAAGTACTCATCACATTGAATATATATTAATTTATTTGATTTGGATAATTTGTTTTGAAAGAAAGATTCGATTGAAACAGGAATATTACCATTAATGGCTTCAAGTCACAGTTTCGTCAGAAATGATTTCAGCATCTATCCAAGTCCTGTTCTTGTCAAGAACCATAAGAAAGCTCTTTGAGGCAAATTCAAATAAATTCTCGATATTTTTACCCGTTAATGCGCTTGTATTTATATTCTGTACAAAAGAGGAAATGGACAATATTTTGGCTTTCAACTGTTTGATATATCTTTCTACGTCAGGGCTCTCAACGACTAAATTCTCTGTAAGATCCGATTTATTGCCTACAATAATCAGAGGAATTGGTTCAGAACTATTAGTTTCCACAACCTCTCCCATCCATTTATCAATATTATAAAATGACTCCTTATTTGTCCGATCATAAACAAATATCACGATTTTTGCACCTACAAGGAATTTTTTCCTCATCTGAGCAAATGTTGCTTGACCAGCGATATCCCAAATTTGCAACTGTAACCCAACTAACTCACCTTCTATCGGTTTAAGTATTATTTTTTTGGATGAATAATCAGCCCCTAGAGTAGATATATGAGATTTGGTAAAACCTTCACCCATAAATCGTTTCCTTATTGTCGTTTTCCCCACATAAGAATCTCCAACAAGTATGACTTTAACCATATGGACTTTATCAACCGAGGGATTGTTCATTATATCTCCTTTCAGAAGATACATCTTCATAGTAATAAAAATATCATTAGTAAATAATTGATTACTGCATTACTTTTTGAATTTATTTGTAATTGAAAGAGGCAATTGTCTCAAGATTTCCAGACGTCATTCATAACTCGGATCATATTTCCGTTCTCTATTTTTCTAATATCAGCATCTGACATGGAATACTTTGATTGTAAATCGGTAAAGAAAGAGGTCATAGTGGACACATCCTTAATATCTTCTGGCACCTTACAACCATCAAAATCAGAACCAATATGCACATGATTGACATCAGACAAACCGATTACCTCATTTATCATGTGATAGACATGATCCCTGGTTGCTATAGATCCCTCTTTGGTGGAAAGAAATGCATTACAGAAATTCATACCAATTGATCCACCAGTATCAACAATGGCCTGTACCATCTCATCAGTAAGGTTACGTGGATGATCTGCGACTCCCCTGAGATTTGAGTGGGATGCAATGATTGGGGAATTGGTTGTATTAACCACATCCCAAAAACAAAGATCATTCAGATGTGATACATCAATTATTATTCCAAGATCCTCCATGGCAGATAAGAGATCGAAACCCTCCTTGGTGAAACCACGCAGTGGATCACCATCAAGGCCAGTGGCAAACTGATTCTGTTCATTCCAGGTTACACCCATTGATCTTAATCCCATATCATGATATATGTACAATCTATTGAGTTCAGTATCGATTCCAGCTGCACCCTCAAAATGTAACACGGCACCAACTGATTTATTATCATGCCAACCATCATAGTGGGATTTCAAATCACTTGTACTTATTATCCTCTGAATTTCATTTTTTGGCTCATTGGCAAATTCAATCCATTTTCGTAACATCGATTCAGTTGAGTAGGAATTATCATTGGGATATCCAGTAAAAAATCCAATAAATAATTCACCCTCTTTAGCCTTAATCAGATCTATATGACCATTATCTGGCTCAGATCGCTCATGAAAATTCCGATCTACCTTGTTCATCTGCCAAAGAGTATCCAGATGCGTATCGATATACATATTCTTTGGAAGCACCGATGTCATTAATAATCAAACGTAATAAGTTTGGATATTTCATATTTCTAGATAGCAGTATTTTTCTTTATCTCGCTTTTATTTATTTTATTCGGCCAA
>DAOUUM010000482.1 GCA_030668165.1 Candidatus Heimdallarchaeota archaeon | reverse complement strand
TGAAATATTTTCTTTAATGATAGAAATTGTTTAGTTCTCTCATAGTGTGTTTTGATGAGATAAAGGGCATAGTTGTACAAATTCTTTATCTTATGACTCAGCCACTTGAATATCTCAAAATCCATGACTGATGATTTGAGATGATTCTTCTGTACGACAATCACTAGAGAATATTGTGATCAAACTATATAAAGTACTGAAGATTTATTTTCTTGTATATACAAAATCACTCATGATTTTTTATTTCAGTAATCTTTGCCTCCTTTCCCTCTCCTAATATTTCTTTTTCATCAACTATATCAGATAATATTCAAACAATATGAAAATGCTAATTGGAGGTTCTCCTTTTCCAATGTCAACACAGATCTATCAGATGAAGTGGATATGGTGGTAAAAATCGATCTATTAACAATTAAAACAATTCTTAAATTAATATTCCCAATTATTCTTTTTCTGATGTTATTTCTGTCAATAAATAATAAAAGAGAATTCGAAATTAGTATCAGTGGTCTCTTTTTGTCTCTGACTTTAATTTTGGAAAGTAGTAACGAATTCATCACTATTGAATATTTCATCTATTATTTAGTGGCCATAATATCTGGAATTCTCATATTTCTTACATTATTTGAGGAGGATAATGATATCCAGACAGAGAGAGTGTGTGTTTACTTTAATATTAACTATTTATTTTTCTTCTAAGATATGGAGTGGCTAATAAAATTAGTAATACGAGTGAGGGGTATGCAGCATCAGAAGTATCTGTGTCTAGTCCAGTTGGGCTAGATGAGTTTGAACTATCCGTAATGGACTCACTATTGCTCTCTGAGCTAGTGTCAATCACACGTGTGCTGAATTCTAGTACAAATGTCTTATCTGCATCACGATCTCCAGCAAATATGTAATAGCCGTCAATCCCTGAGTTATAAGAAGCGGAGGTTCCAAACAGATCTACATAATCACCTGAACTACTCACTGCTACAAGATTACTATCGTATACCTCAACCGTGGTGTCATTCACACCATAGAAATAATTAGATCCCAGAGAACCTATTTCCTCAAACCAATCAATGGAAAATGAGATATCCACAAATTCATTGGAGGTAAGATCAATTACATTGGTATTTTGACTGATATAATAATCACCAAACATTATTCCTCCGCTTATGCTAGAGGTCTTGAAATGGCTAGCATACTCAAGTGTAATTGCATTGCACTGGGTGAGATAATAACCTGCTGATCCCGCGTATTGCAGAAGCAGATTACCATCACGCACACCTAATATGTGTACGTCATTGCCATTGTCGTCAAAAACAATGGTGAATGCCATAAATTCTGGATTTGATGGATCTGAAACATCGATTCGAGAGATATTTCCACCATCTACCATATATATTGAGTCATCGAGATAGTATTGAGCAACGGGGTTGAAATCACCCAATTCAAAATCAGTTACCAAGCTTGGATTTTCGGGATTGGTGAACACATTTAGATAGTGTTTCCAACCATCCGTATTTGTGCTATCAGAGCTGGTCAGATAGAAATAATCACCGTGGCCCACAACATTAGCATAGCCAATGGTGTCTGAGTTGTCAAGATCAGAGTTATCAATCACTGATTTATATTCAGGATTAATAGGATCGGTGAATTCATATACCATAATAGATGCGGCAAAAGATGAATCTACACTGTGGTCAAAAATATAGTCATTGACAATGTAAAAATCAGCAAGATCATTTATGCCTATTATATTATCCACCCTGAAAGAACCAATTTCTTTCAGAGTAAGGGAGTTAGCAGAGGCAGATGGGATCAATAATAAAAGAATAAATACAGTTAGATATCTCTTAATAGTAATCATCTCCTGGTTCATTAATCAATAATACGTCCTTACCAGTTAAACTGGCAGTGGGTGGGTAAGGAAAACGAATTGCTTTCATTGCTATGCTAAAGATAGAATCTTATATAATTAAAGTAGACTACTATTTGGCATCCAATGTTCTATTTTCATATCTAATTTTCACTTATATCCTATTGATACACTTACATATCATGAGTACACTTGACATAGCAAAACAGCATTTCAATAATGGACAGTTCGTCCTCAGTGTAGGGGCAATCGATGAATACTTGTACAATGAGAAATTAGGCACCATGCTTGAGCTCAGGGTTCATAATCGGATACTCAGTGAATAAATATTCGTTTCTACACAGATTGATAAAATACTATTACCTTCAACAATAATAAATAAGTAGAATTCATCCTTTCATCCTTAAGTAAAAAAATTATAGAATTAGAAGATTATAATTGGGTTGTTACTTATGACAATTGTGATATCATTAAAGAATTATATCTTAATCAAAATTTAATCAAATATGATATTAACTAATCCAAATCATAGATTATGGTTATATCCAGACCAAGTTTTTCCCTCAAATCATCCATTGCCTCTTCCAAATCAAATTCTAGTAGTGATTGTATATAATCATAATCTTCCTCAATCACCAATCCAACACAAAACGTTTTACATGACAAAATC
>DAOUUM010000240.1 GCA_030668165.1 Candidatus Heimdallarchaeota archaeon | reverse complement strand
GACGGAGAACCTTCTTTGACTTTAAAACAAAATAAGGATTTGGAATTCAAAGGAAGGAATGTAAAGTTTATTTGTGATAAGTTTAACATAGAGCCAAATACAGGAACTGGTATGACACAAATAAAACACGATGATACAAAAATAGAATCAGTTAGATTCAGGGTATCCAATTACGTGGATTTCAACGATTTTCCCTCATTTGATTATGATGAGATTCAATCCTGGGATTACCGCAGGTCTGAGATCACCAATCTGAAGATCAACGCGGACGAAGACACGTCTCTCACAGCACCCATTTTTGGGGTTCCTGGGGATCGCAACCCAAGGGTTAATTTCTTCGAGATAGTTGATGGGGATTATTTTTCTGGTACCAATGTATCAGAGGTTATAATGCTACAGAACTTCATGGAGAAGAATGATCTTCATGTTGGAGATTCAGTATTTCTAAATACTCCTCAAGGTCAGGAAGAAATGACCATAGTTGCCAAGGCAGTATCTCCAGAATACTTGTATGCAGTCAATCCAGTATCGGGATTACCAGATTTACAGGGACTAGCAACAGCATGGATCCCCCTGGATTATGTATCTTGGTTGTATTCATCTCCAGACATGGTGAATGAGGTTCTTTTCAGATTTGATGAGAATATAATCCAGGATGAAGCACTATATGATGCTGCAATTGATAAAATCAAGCAGAATCTGCTGGATATGACTCCAGTTGTATCCACGTACAAACTCGAGGAGGAAGCAGAACAGATCATGCAGGAGGGAGATCTGGGAGTGCTCGATGATATGGCTTACGCATTCTCAATCTTAATTCTCTTTCTTGGTCTCTTTATCATGTATGATAACATATCAAAATTAATTGCATCCCAGAGAAATTACATTGGAACCATGAGGGCACTCGGTGGATCTAAAAATAAGGTCACCATGCACTACACCATGCTATCTGCAATATTAGGTGGAATAGGAGTAACTCTAGGTATACCATTTGGTTTTATGATATCGTATGAGATGACTGTGTTCTACACCGATTTATTGGGTATTCCTAATATTGCAACAGATTTCTATGTTGATCCATTTATTGAAGCGATTGTCATAAATCTGAGTCTAACCATTTTTATTGGATTTTTAACCGCATTGAATGCATCCAGAATCAAACCCAGAGAGGCCATGGCATCATCATTCATCACGATGATTTTCCATAAAAAATCAATATTTGAGAGAATATTTTCAAAACTACCTGGTTTAAGATCTCCATCTATGACAATTCCAATAAGAACACTATTCAGGGTTAAAAGAAAAACAGTATTAACGATTCTAACTTTCTCGATTTCACTGGTACTTATGATCTCCAGCCTAGCCTTCATGGATAGTTTTAATTTTGCATTGAACGATACTTATGACCAATATCTGGTTTATGATATGGAGGTTCATTTCTATATACCAATGCAGATTCAAGATGTTTTAGATCTCACAGATCAGATGGATGGCATCAATGACACAGAAGGATTTGCATCCACCTACACTGAATTAACCAAAGATAATGTCAATAAATCTGTTGCGATCTATGGAATAAATCCTGATTCGGATTTACGTGTCCTGAAAATGGATGAAGGAGACAAAGATGGATTGGTTCTCGGTAGAATACTGGCCAATAAGTTAAATGCGTCTGTTGGTGATACAGTCAAGCTGATGAATGAAACCGTGAAAATTGAGGGAATAGCGAATGAATTACTGGCTGATGGAGCTTACTTACCACTCAATGATTTCCAGGATACGTTTAATATCACAGATATGATAACAGGTATTTACCTCGGGTTTGAGGAGGGAGTTGATGCAGAGAAATTGAAGGCTGAGATAGCTGATTCTGATCTTCCCATACAAATACTCATTCTCACTGATGATGTAAAAGAGGGAATTAATATCATGATACAAGGCATCATGGGCATGATTGGCATTATGGTTTTGCTAGGTTTTGGTACAATAGCCATATTCAGTTTCAACACCATTGTACTGGATGTGATGGCAAGAGAAAATGAATTTGTTAATCTTAGATCATTGGGTGCGGATAAGAAAAAAATCCGGCAGATTATATTCTTCCAAGGTATTATCATCACTATAATTGGTTCAGCAGTGGCGATTCCAATAGGTTATTTCACATCTGATGTAATTATTCAGAAATTGATGAAGGATATAATGGTAATGGATACTGTTATTTATCCAGAAAGTTACGCAATTGCAATAATATCGGCATTCCTAGCATCCAGTATTGGAATATTTGCAGCAATTAAACGAGTGATGAAAATCGATCTTGTCAATGCTTTGAGAACCAGAATGTCAAATTAAGATACAATTCATATTCTATTAAATAATTATTTCTCAATAATCTATTACATACATTCCCAATATGAAAATTACATTGAACAAGGTATGTGTGACTTGAGATTGTGTTTGGTACTGGTGTGGTAGATTTTGTTTCAGTTTCATTTATTAGAAGGGGGATAATGCTGCGTTGAATGAAAATTCTGAGATTAGATTGCAAAGATCTGAGGAGACAAATCCTATCAAAATGCGGTAGGCCAGTAATGCTCCGGCTATGAGTTTGTAGCGTGAGACCATTCCTTTGAGTACTCTGACTGTTGATAATCTGTACTCTCTCAGTATGGATCTTTTGTCAGGACTTACTAGATGAGTCTCTTCTCTGGAGAATTCTCCAACCTCTGGTCTCTCACTGGAGGGGGTCATGTCATGTCCATTACCCTCAACTTCTTGGGCTTCCATGCTTAGTTGCTCATTGCTGGATACTTCTAGTTGGGCTTTCTCCTGAGAAAATGTTCCTAATTCTTGATTCCTGCTGAATGATTCAAGGACTTGTTCTACCTCTGAAGCGTCCTGAGACATTTCTTGAGTGCTTTTGATCTGATTGCTGATAAGTTCGTAGTTGTTAGTTGCTGTTGCCATTTTTTTTGCACCTACGTAAGCTGTTTGCTTACATATTATTACTGTGTTTTTGAACATATAAGTATTGCCTACAATTAATGATTGCGTTATTAGTTTTTTATTAATATGTCACTATTATTTGATTGCATTACTTGAATCGAATAAATGGGTTCTCTAGCAGGATGTTATTTGCAATCAGTGAATCAATATTGTCAATTCTATACCGGGGTGGGTTGAAACATAAAAAGAATTAAGTGTTTTCTCACTAAAATTTTATTCATTAGTTAGGAGTGATACTTATAATTTATACAATAATCGAGAATTATGAATGGAAATATCGATAATATATTGAGAATACAGATTAATTAGATTTCAGATGAAATTACATGAAATCCCAGTTACTTTCGGTTTTGTGCATTATTTCACCTTCAATATTATTATTCATCAAAACCTCTATGCTCATTTTTCGATTTTACAGTATCAATACTTTCGGTAAACCGTTATCCCAAAGCTTGAAATAGTAGAATCACATAATTTAAATTATGGCACAACGTACAGAGCGGATTTGGTTGAAACCTGGTTTTAACCTTGTACAGTACTGCCATATGTCTAAAAAATTATACAACCATGCAAATTACATAATAAAATTTCAATTAAGAACTAATAATTACATGACCCCGGCATTTGAACTCACAGAATATCTGCAATTTCACCCAAATTACAGGGCATTACCATCCATGTGTTCACAGCAAATAATTAAATATCTTGTTAAGAATTGGAAATCATATTTCAAGGCACTCAAATCATACAAGAAGGATCCAAGCAAATTCAATAAAATGCCAAAACCACCTGGATACAAGAAGCGTTACCAGTTACATCTCTTGTATTTTACAGATCAACAGATAAAATTGAGAGATGGATACGTGGTATTTCCAAAGCGAGTGGGACTAAGAGTTAAAACTAGACTGAATGTTAAAATTAATCAGGCAAGAATAATTCCCAAAGGAAGTGGATTTTTACTGGAATTGGTGTACGATCGTGAAATGAAACCTCTAAGACCAATAAATAATATCCTGGCAGTTGACTTTGGATTGGATAATCTCATGACTGCTGTTTCCAATGTGGCAATCCCCTTGATTATCAAGGGTGCTCCTCTTAAATCCTATAATCAATGGATTAATAAGAACAAGGCTAGGTTAATCTCAATATATCATATGCAACAACCTGGTAAAAAGCATATTCAATATGGAGATACCTTAATTCAGATCCTAGATAAGCGTTACAGAAAGGTGGAGGATTTCTTACATCAAGCCAGTTCTCTTCTTATCAAAGATTGTATTCAACAAGATATTGATACCATTGTGATTGGATACAATGAGGGATGGAAGCAGAATATTGCCATTGGTAAGGTGAATAATCAGAATTTTGTTAGTATCCCATTTTATAATTTATTGGGTAAAATCTTGTATAAGGCAAAGGATAACGGAATTAGAGTAATAATAACTGAGGAGGCATATACCTCCAAATGCAGTTTTCTAGATGATGAAGCAATATGTAAACATAGTAAGTACATGGGAACACGGGTTCACAGGGGATTATTTAGAAGTTCGAAAGGAATATTGATAAATGCAGATTGCAATGGTGCAGGTAATATTGGCAGAAAAGTATTCCCGGTGTTGTTCAACTACGGGATAGTGGATGTGGTGAATCGTCCGTTGGTACTAGTACCATAAAAGAAATATAGAATATCGATATTTCTGATTCATGAATGGTGCAAGTCACTATCTATCCAGTGTATTCATTACCCTGTTAATCTACAAATTAATTCCAGGTGGAGAACTATCCAAGACAATGAAGTCTGTCAGGATCTTTACAATATTTGTCGTGAATTTTTTCTTCCATATAATAATTGATTGTCTGGCAAATTTCACCTACCATCCATCTGGTGCTGATTGGGGAGATCCAATCTATGCATCATGGCATATCTTCACCTATATACTCGAGGCTGCTGTGGCAATATATGTTCTCAGGAAGGATCTCAGATATGCCTGGGGATTGGTTGCATCTGTGGGATTTGATCTCTGGGATTGGAGTATTGTTAGGTTTTTGGGCAAGTATGCTGATATTGAGCTACCCACCATTCATTTTCTTGAGGGATATGTGAAAGATGCATTGTTCTTCTGGACCCCCAACTGGACGTTGAATCAACCAGCCTTGGTAGTAGAGGTTCTATTTGTAGCTCTATTATTCTATCTCTGGCACAAATTGAAGGCAGTATGGCCCCTACCGGGAGAGATGTCCGGATCCAAAAAGTCAATCACTGCATTGATTTTATTATTTGGATTGTGGAGATTGATGT
>DAOUUM010000448.1 GCA_030668165.1 Candidatus Heimdallarchaeota archaeon | reverse complement strand
TCAGATAGTCAAATTATGAAAGTTCAAGTCCAAGATAATGTTGCATATGTGATAGCATCAGGAAATAATCCTCTTGGTCTTGTAGCCATCGATATAGCAGATCCAAAGAATCCATCAGTACTTGGATCGTTTCTATCAGGTTCGCCTCTTCAGGTTTCGATTGTTAATGATATAGCTTACACAGCGGGTATAGGAGGGCTTTCGATAATTGATATTAGCGATCCTGGAAATATGTTTCTTCTAGGAAATTATCGATCTAACTTCACGATAATTGATTTATTCATTATAGGAGATTTAGCATATGTTACAGTTGAAGGTATTGGTTTAGAGATTGTCAATATTAGCAACCCAACCAGTCTAGAATTAATTTCCTCTACAATTATGAATTTACCAATAAGACTGGAAGTAATTGGAGATACATGTTTTGTTTCTAAGGTCTCCAATATCGAAGCATATGACATCAGTAATCCAGTAAGTCCACAATATCTGGGTGAATATCATCTTGGCCAAGCTATATTTTTCGATTTACAGGCAAATGACCATTATCTATACGCTTCAGACCATAGTTCTGCTGGAGAATGGTTTATTCTTGATATTCAGGATCCATCATCTATTACACTTATTTCAAAATATTCAGCAGGGGGGACACCATTAGAATCATGGGTGGAAGGTGATATAGCATATGTTACAGATTATGAAAAAGGCCTTCTTTTACTTGATATCTCTGACCCTAGCATGCCTGAATTATTGGTGAGCCATTTTGATGGAGGGGCAGGTCAAGATGTTGAAGTTGTAGGAGAATATATTTTCTTTGCAGATAGAACAGATGGTCTCGAAATTCTCCAATACAAATAACAAAAGTAATGAAAAAAATCCATTATTTACTGGATACAATCCATCTATCGAATATTGAGTAAAATTTCTATCAGAAATTGAAGAATTGCCAAAGTACAGGGAATAATATCCCCCGATGCAGATAATTTTGGAACTATTAATTTCACATACCAACCAATGGATCGTATAAATTTCATCTCATACGAGCGTCCCATCATAGGAGATCTATCACCCATAATAGATTCTTCCTAAGCCAGTACAGTGACAACCCTGTATCCAAAGCCTTTGGGTTGAAGTCTGAACCAAACCGCATCTCCTACCTGGAGTAGACCTGAAAGTAGAGTTAAAATATCAACTTTATTTCCGTTAAATCAGTTTGGGTTCTTCAGTAGGGAAGCTAAATGTTATTGGATCCAGAGTAATATTCACCTCGACTTCACTTGGATGAAAATTTTCTATATCTGTCTTGTATGATATCAATTGGGGATTAATATCTATTAATTGAATAGCTCGTTACATTGGAGAAGATTAAATCCAAATTGCTGTTCAGTCAGTTCACAAAAATATTTTGGTGAATTAAGATTCTTTTATGAGGTGACGAGAAAGACTATTATTACATCCTTACTTACTAACCTTATACCGGAGGTTACAATTGCTTGGCAGGATCGAATAAACTAGTAATGAGAGTAGCATATCAATGGATTGGAAAATATTTTGAGCCCAGATTGTCTAATTTTGAATCATTAAAGAGGGATTTGAGAAGGGCAGGAATAGATATTAGTCTCAGAATGTATCTATCCATGTCTGTATTTCAAGCAATGATAGGATTTGTCTCATCACTCCTTTTGATGGTTGTGCTAAAGATAGTGCTTCCCACCATGCCATTGGCATTTATTATTATTATTCCAATAATAGTTAGTATCTCCATGTTCTTTGTACGTTTGGCAATTCCAAGTACCAAGATTAGTGAGAGAAAAAGAAAACTTGAATCCTCTTTGCCTACGGCTGCGAGTTATATGGCTGCTATGTCAAGTGCTGGAGTAAATCCTGATCAAATTTTCTTCTCTTTATCCTCCGATGAACTGGATCTGTTTGTCTCGCACGATGCAAAGAAAATATCAAGGGATATCAATATTTTTGGTCTTGATATAATTAGATCACTGGAAAATGCATCGTTAAGATCACCTTCTCCTAAATACACCTCATTTCTCGAGGGTATAAATGCCACGAATACCAGTGGTGGTGACCTTCAGTCGTATTTTGAGAATGCATCCAAAGCATTGATGCGTGATAAGGTTCAGGATGAGAAGGGATATATTGAGGTACTTGGATTATTTGCAGAATTGTTTCTAGTTGCATGCATTGTGACTCCAACATTTGGAATAATTTTCATTGCAATGATTGGACTACAATCGACAATGACACACACCTCACTAATGACCATTGTACTGGGTATGGCATTTTTGATGATACCGATACTTCAAGCTATGATCATAATACTGGTTGACGGAAGTCAACCTATGGACTAAGGAGATGTTAAATTATGTCGATGTCGTTTGAAGAAGAAATAACTCCCGAGCAAGAATACTACAACAAATTGAAGAAGGGCCGTAAGGCACCTAGTTCCAATGCTATGGTGTGGATTTTCTCAGCTATAATCTTTGTAATATTGATAATTATTGGATTTATGGACTGGGCAGCGGATTATACATTAACTGCCTCTGAAAGCCCCATAACTATGACCTATACTGAGGATGGAGAAATAATTACCTCAACCTTCTACTCAATGTTTGGTCAGGTATCATCTCGTAATGTTGACAGGTCATTTCTACCTGATTTCCTTAGTATGTCAATCCATGAGTGGATAACACTTGCCCTAATTGTCCTCATTGCTATACCATCAATTTTCATTTATCGCAGGGATGCTAAAAAATTACAGGGAATTGATAATAATCTACCTTATCTGTTAAGAGAGAT
>DAOUUM010000372.1 GCA_030668165.1 Candidatus Heimdallarchaeota archaeon | reverse complement strand
GCTCTGGATGCTGGAATAAGAAAATTGATCTGTCTCTATCTGATAGAACATACAGCTGTGATCATTGTGGAATGATTATGGATAGAGATGAGAATGCTGCTTGGAATCTTAAAATATTCGGATTTTTATATGGTAAAAATCCAACCGTCGCTGATAGTTGGACAGAGACGTTAAACGCATGTGGAGAATACATAAGACCTTTTGATGGTGCTCTTTTGATCAACCAGATGATGAGGGCAGTATCTGTGAAACATGAAGATCCCAGGAGCAATCCTGGGGAGCTAATTTACTGAGTATGTAAGATATACAAGTTTGGATATCTTACTCTAAGTCTCTCACAACGGAAATATTTGGTCAAGTTCTACATTTTAATTACCGAATTTAATGAAAAAATTTGATAGTTAAAAAATCGCACAGCAATTAATTGTGAAATTGAGCAGAAAAAAGAACTCAATTTTTGGTAAGAATATTCAGAGATTAAAAATATGATGAACTAAAATATAATACAGGAATTACATATGGTTGAAACTCAGAGTGAAGGATTTGATCTTGATAAACAGATTTATGAGGGTAATAGATACGATTACCTCTATGATCTGATGAAAAAAAAGATCAAGGAAGTTTTGGTGATATCCTCCTTATACGATGACTTCATTATTGCTGAGGATTCATCCTATTCGGATATGTTGTTCGAACAATATAATGAACTGAATATGTCAACTCCGCCACCAAGATTGACCCGGGTTTCAAATGCACAGGATGCATTACTCATCTATAAAGAAAAATCATTTGATTTGGTAATCACAATGACGCGGTTAGTGGGTATGAACCCATTTGATCTAGGTCAGGAACTAAAGAAAATCAGACCAGAAATTCCAGTCATATTATTGTTAACCAGTAATTCTGATACTGCCATTCTCCCTCCATTTGATCAAAGAGGAGGTGTTGATCAGATTTATTTATTCAATGGTGATTCTGAGATTTTCCTAGCAATTATTAAACAGATGGAGGACAGATTAAATATAGAGAAAGATGTAAAAATCGGTGGAGTCAGAGTTATAGTTGTAGTAGAGGATTCCATACAATTCTATTCCATATTCTTGCCTCTTATTTACAAAGAAATAATGGTTCAAACCCGGTTATTGATTGAACAGGGACTTAACCACAATCATAAATTGGTGCTTATGCGTGGGAGACCCAAAATTATACTAACCAAGACCTTTGAGGAGGCACGGGATTATATTGACAAATATAAGGACAATTTACTGACGGTGATCTCCGATATTGCATTTCCCAAGGATGGAGTGAAAGATTTCAATGCGGGATATGAGATTGTAAAGCATGTTCGAGGACTAAATCCATACATGCCAATTCTACTTCAATCATCTGATGTACTAAATAAACAAAAAGCTGAGAATTACAGTGTTAATTTTATTCACAAGCATTCTAAAAGCCTGCTTCAGAAGGTAAGAAAATATTTTGATGGAGCATTGGGTTTTGGTGATTTTGAGTTCAGATTGGAGGATAACACTGAAATTGCACGAGCCACAAGTGTGGAGGAACTATCCCGGATGATTGTTGATATTCCTGATGAATCAATCATGTATCACAGCCAGAGGAACCATTTCTCTAACTGGCTATTCTGTCGCGCAGAATTCAGTCTGGCCAGTGAATTAAAAAAGATAACTGCTGATGAGTTTACATCAACACATGATATCAAGACATTCTTGCAAAAGTTCTTCTTTGAGAGGGTGTTTCTTGAGACTAAAAGAGGCTTGGTAACAGAATTTTCAGAATCGAGGTTTAGATTGGAGGAATTTTTTGTTCGCATTGGTAAGGGCAGCCTGGGTGGTAAGGGAAGAGGATTGGCATTCATCAATAAAACGTTTAATCTCAATAAATTATCTAAAAAGTACAAGAATGTAATAATTTCGGTTCCTAATACAATATTCATCTCAACTCAATACTTCGATAAATTTATGAAAATTCATAATCTGTATGATCGAGTATTAGAAGAGGATCTAACTGACGATGAAGTCAAAGATTTATTTTTATCAAAGTCCCTACCAGACGAATTAAAGGAAATTATAAATTTTGTAGCCAAAACAATTACAGTACCTGTTGCTGTGCGAAGCTCGAGTCTTCTTGAGGATAGTCAATTTCAACCATTTGCAGGAATATATAACTCTTACATGCTCCCCAACTCAGATAAAAAAATAAAAACAAGGGTCCATCAATTCTGTGATGCAATTAAATTAGTATATGCATCCTCGTATTACCAAAATGCCAGGAGTTATGTGTCCTCAGTGGGAGAAAAACTAGAAGTGGAGAAAATGGCAGTAATGTTACAACCCATTTCAGGTACAATAATTAATTCTAGATTTTATCCCACATTATCAGGTGTTGCTAGATCATACAATTACTACCCAATTGGACCAATGCAAAAGGAGGATGGGGTCGTGTATCTAGCACTGGGTCATGGAGCAATAATAACAAGTGGAAGAAAGGTTTTATCATATTGTCCAAAGTATCCAAAATATCTACCATTTCAGGGTTCAATTGATTTAACGATGGATTCAACACAGAGTTATTTTCTTGCTCTTGATATGGAATATAAAGAAATAAATCTAAGGGAGGGAGAAGAAGCCACCCTTGTCAAATTTGATTTACAAACAGCAAAAGATGACAAGGTGCTGAAATGGCTTGGCTCTGTTTATGATCCGCAGAGTGATATTTTGCGTGATGGTGTGTCTAGTCAGGGCCCAATTGTTATTAATTTCCCATTTATATTGAAATACAATAAGATTCCAATCACTGATATTCTTATTGACTTATTGGAAATTGGAAAAACGGCATTTGGATGTGAGATAGAATTGGAATTCTCTGTTAATATTGATTATGAAGATGAGAAAAATCATAAATTTGAAATCCTGCAGATCAGACCTCTTGTGACAGATACTGAGGTAATTGATGAGGATATAACCCTATACAAGGATGAGTCCGTTATTTATTCAGACAAAGTCCTTGGTAATGGAATATATGAAGATTTTTATGATATTGTTTATGTCAGACCCGATGATTTTGATCGAACCCAGACCTATGATATTCAACTGGAGATACAGAAATTAAACACTGAGCTGGGAGAAAAAGACCGCAAATATTTACTAATTGGACCTGGACGTTGGGGAACCTCAGATCGTTTTCTTGGCATACCAGTAAACTGGCATGAAATAAATAATGCTGGTGCAATAGTAGAAGTAGCACTAGAGGATTTTCAAATAGATCCCTCATCCGGACAGCACTTTTTCCTGAATATTACTAGTACCAAGAAACCATATTTTACCGTACCATTCAAGGATGATGATGCCTTTATTGATTGGGACTGGTTCAATAGGCAAGAATTGGTTTCCAGAGGGGACTATGTCTCGCATATCAAATTAGATAAACCTTTGAAGATCCTAATCAATGGACAATTTGGTCTGGGTACAATTATTGTAGATAAATAAATCCAAGAGCAATATTCATTATCACTAGAAATTTGGAACTATATCTATATATAATTAAAAGAGGGAGAGATAGT
>DAOUUM010000394.1 GCA_030668165.1 Candidatus Heimdallarchaeota archaeon | reverse complement strand
GGTGGGTATCATCTGAACCCCCAAGAGGAATATTATGAATACTACAAATGATAACTTGATAGATCTTAAAATTTTCACAATTAGGTAT
Organism: Candidatus Heimdallarchaeota archaeon; assembly: GCA_030668165.1. Lineage (GTDB taxonomy): Archaea > Asgardarchaeota > Heimdallarchaeia > Heimdallarchaeales > Kariarchaeaceae > JAJRQD01. The sequence goes on along the minus strand of DAOUUM010000394.1, from coordinate 3,300 downwards.
TAGAACTGTATTAAAAATTTGTTTCTAATAAATATCGGAATTAATCAATTAAAATTATGAAAATTGGAGTTTTACAGAGTTAGATATGATTGTCTAATTGTTCGTTTGAGAGACTGTACCAAAGGAATCATCCAATGATAACCATTCAAACAAGCTAATCCAATCATAATTTGATTCAAGATTGGTATTTCGGATGACACTCATTTCATCTGATTGAGGTAAATAAATTATAATTGAGCTACCCTCTGGTATATCTGATCCATATTCCAAACCAATATCTATTGTAATCAGATCAAAACTCAATCCATCTGCTACGGTATATTCTACATTTTCAATTAGATTACCAGCTACCCTTAGAGATGCGACATAACTGCTTGATTTCCATTTTATGTCTTTATCCATTTTTAATGAGAATGTCAAGGTATCTGCTTTGATATCACCATCAATCACAGTTGATGTAATCATGATACTGAAGCTCTTATCATCACCAGCAACAATCTTTACCCAAGAATCAATAGTCATTGATGCAACCGAGGTTAAGATCCTGTCCTCATCATGGAATGCTGAGAAGATCATATTTCTGAATACTGTTTGACTATGTGATGCTGCAGCGTGATTAATAATATATGTGATTGTCATACCAGTGCCGGATAGTAGATCTGCATCTTTTCTAACTAGAAATGGACCGGTATGTTCGAATACTGGTGGCCTCCAGGCCTGATTATAGAGTTCTATATGAACCTCACCATACTGAGTAATATTGGTGCCAGTCAATAAAGCTGCATCATATCCATAATAATCAATATAACCGTCATCACCTTGACCAGATATACCAAGAAGAAGATAATCAGTCGATGTATTGAAATAATAACTATTGGAAAATTCCTTTTCACGTTTAAAATGGGAGTTAGGAGTTACACCAGTGATCATATTTTGAGCAGTATCATCAATAGATGTACTCGTATCGGCTATTGTTCCAGCAAATAACATGGGCATCGAATGTTCATGCATATACGTGGCAAAGGTAACCGCATCTATATGAATTCCCCATTCTGCGAATATCACCGCATTGTAGTACTCAGCAAATGCTGTGAAATTAAGGGTGGACAGTACACTCGTATCATAGAGATCAATATTTTCATTGAATAGAAGAAACAAATTGCTTGAACCATTATGAAAATTTAGTGCATCCAGCCAGTAAGCTATTCCTGATGTGGGATCACTGACTAATTGGCCGGTGTGTACAATTGCAATATTATAATAGACATTGTTGAATTGTACCTTTGATACTTCCTCCTGTATGAATTGGTGAGTGATTACTCCTGGTTCAAGCCCCACTTTTGCCTGATATTGAAAGTTTGATTCTTCAAATATCCGTGATTCTTGATTATCAGGATCCTCTACCTCAACCACATAAGTTGCAGAACTGCCTTTTGCCTGTTCAAAACCTGCAAATTTATCATCTGCATCAGTTACAAGTGATGCACCAGTGGCAAGTTCTATCGTCCATGAACTAACCTCATCTAATTTCTGTCCATAGACAAAAATATCAAAATCAATCAAATATATATAATTTGGAGTAAATATTGTTCCCGTATAATCTACCTGTATCGTGATACTGGTATAGTATTTCTTACCCTCATTGGCAAAAATCATAAGATTATATGATAATTTGGCAATACTTAGATCAATAGAGATATCCTCATCCAGTGCTACCCCAGAATTTGCACCAATGCTAGCATCATCGGTATTAGCGGTTGGTAATCCCTCTGCATTAATATTTGACATAATAATGGCGACTCCACCAATCGAGGCGGATGTCAGGGCAATTAGGAGTATGGTTGATACGACAGGGCTAACAGCTCTCTTAGACCTATTACCAAATAACGCTAGTAAATGCATATATATCATATTAATATGGTAAAATTAATTGATAAACATTTCCGAATAAGAATAAACTAGGAATAACTGATAATTTACTTGTTACCTATTTTATCAGCGAGTAATCTCAGATACATTCCCTCTGTAAACATACCAATTACCTCGTCATCATCATCATATATGGGTAATGCACCAATATTATGTTCTTTCATCAGAACAATCGCATCAGCCACGGTTGAGTCACTACCAATACTTATCAGCTTCTTACTGGCAACATAATTGACATGGAGAGCATCAAGGAAATTTGAATTGTTTGAGATCTCCTCTCTTTCTGTTGCACATAGTCGGGTTATATCATTTGCAGACAATATTCCATCTATCTTTCCATCCTTATTATGAGTCAGTATTCTATCCAGTTTCTTCTTACTCATTTCTATCAGTGCATAAACCAGTGGGGCATCACAACTGATGGGATTTACTTCTTTTTTCAATAATTCAGCACCCAGATCAATCAGCTTGAGTTTGGAAAATGACTCCAACTCATAATTTTTAAGAATATCGCGTTTGGTGATAATTCCTCTCAGAGTTCCATTTTCCTCATCACTGATCAATAATGAGCCAATATTCTTCTCAACCATTAAACAAATCGCTTTTTCTACCAGTAATTCGGGTATGACCTGAATTGGTTCCTCAGTCATCACTTCCGAAATATTAACACTGAGGGCATCGGGCAAACCATGTTCCTTGATTGTGCGAAAAATATCTGATACTGATAAAATACCCCTTATTTTTCCCAATTTAGTAATGGGTAAATGTCTAAATTTCCTGCTACCCATTATTAGAATTGCAGATTCCAGTGTTCTGTTGGGTGCACTTTCAATCAGATCGTGCTTTGTTCCAATACTTAATACATCGACCATAACTTCTACGATATTAGTTCTGAACAGCTTTATATTAACTCATTCGCTAAGTGGATGTTGAAACATTAATTTGTATAATAAATATCTTACATTTTGATCAACATTCTCATACCCGTGATAATAATCAGTGTTGGTAAATCCTAGGCACTTTATATATTTTAGATCACAATACTATAATGAGATGACTGTGGATTTCTTTACCAAATTTGATTCCCTGTATGATGAGGCTTCCTCAAATTATGATACGCACAGATTTGTTGATTCAGCTAAAAATTTTGAGTATATTGCAAATTTTTGTATGAAAGAGGGATTACTAGAGGATTATGTGTATTTCACCTACAGAAGTGCCATCGGATGGAAAAGTGCAAATCGGATTAACAAATTAATCCCATTGTACCAGTCATTTGGTAAGATCACGTTAAGTTATGCAAAACAGCTGGTTGAAATACAGCTCGAGAATGAGACTGATACTCAGGAAAGAATAACCCTACTATCTCAG
>DAOUUM010000284.1 GCA_030668165.1 Candidatus Heimdallarchaeota archaeon | reverse complement strand
CCTTTTTCACTCTAAAAAAGATGAAACTGATTATTTAGAAACAGAATTGGGCAATATTGCCAACACAGAGTTTTATTGGGTTGAAATGCTTGATGATGATCAAATTTATTCATACCTGTGTAATAAATTAACTGAAAATGATGCTGAAAGAATGTGGGGCTTATTATCATTAAGTTCAAACCTATTCGAACTATCACAAAAACCACTTTTTCTTAATATGTTAGTAAAATCATTTCAATTAGAGAAATTAAATGACTTGACAACTATTTGTTCTCTTTATGATACCTATTTAGCGAATTGGTTGGAGAGAGAAGTCGAAAAAGGACGCACTCTGATAGATAATGAAAAGAAAAAGAAAATAATTTATGCCTTAGCTTGGATTTGGTTAGAAAATGGAGAGATAAACTGGAAAGATATATACAATGTCGTTTCAGATGAAGTTAAAGATGATGTAAATATACACCAACATGTTGAAAGTTATATCGCTGATATACAGGTAAGCAGTTTTGTCGGGAGAAGCGGTGAAGTACTATATTTTCAACATATAAGTTTTGCTGAATATTTCATTTCAAAAAGTATTTCACTTCCCAACCAAACAGACATAATTAACACACGATTCAAACATCTACCCCACCAAACAAGATCTAGCATAATTGAGTTTCTAGATGATGAGGATGTTATTGTTCAAGTTTATCGTGTTGAAAAGATAACTCATATAAAATTAAAATTACTTGATAATATTAATAATAAAGAGGATTTACTGAAATTAGCAGTTGATGAAGAAGTATCACAGTTGAGTGCTGAAATTCTTAGTAAATTACGAGATTTCCCGAGAGAAGAATATAACGAAATTCTGGCAAAAGAATTAGAAAAGTACCCCCCAAAAAGTGGAGAATATCTCTTATTACACAAATTAGCTGATTTTGATGAAAGAAGTACTTTAGAAATAATACTCCAAGAGGACACTGCTGATACCATAAAGCATCAAGCCTTAAAGAAAATAGTATCTGAAGAATACCTACTGGAAATTATTAAAATCACAAATTCTTCTAGGTTAAGACTGGCAGCAGCTGATCGCCTTAAAGTTGAGACTCTGTACACATTTTTAGATAATAAACAATCCCCTCAAGAAATTCAAATATTAGCATTACAGAATTGTTATGAATGGGGCATGCTGATTGAGTATGCTCAAATTGGCATAAGTAAAACTATTAAAGAAATTGCTATTAGACGAATGTTACACCTGAAAAATACTGATCCTCAAGGATATCTATTAAATGTGAGTTATGATACTAAATTGATAATTATCAAGGTTAATAAAGGTGCATCCTTTATGGATGCCATTTTTGACTTATGTGAAGATTCAGAATTACTCGATATTTACTATAGATCAAAGACGTCAACATCAATGAAAAGGCTCATTATCCGGAAAATTGACGATCCTTCTAAATTGAAATCAATTAAGGGTGATAAAAGACTGCGAAAAGTTATCAACTTAAGGATTAAGCAATTGGAAGACACGAAATAAAAACATATTTTCCTTTTAATTAGATAGATCATGATAGATTCCGGGGTTCAAATCCCCGAAACCCGATTTTTTCTTTTATTTTATACTTGTGAGATTGTGATCTTTTTTCACAAACTAGTCAATTAATCATCGCTTAATAATTTGAGACTTCTTGGTTCATCAAGAACCACTTTTTTGTATTTAATTCTGAGACTTTAAACCTGCTACCTACTTAAAATTCAGATTTTTAAAAGCTATCATTTCATTGATTTTTTTGATAACTTTATTGTAATCCTGATACACCACAGTTTGGATAATAATGCTGTCAGAATTGATTTCGATTCTATTTCTACTGTGCCATATATCTACAGTATCCTTAAACAAATTATTCAGGGATAATAACAAGCCCTCTTCTAAGAGTTGTGAAACATGGTTTGGGCTGTTGGTACGTATATTCAGCTTGGTAAACTGTGGCAGGTTTCCCTTGTTTAGATGGAATATTTGTGAGAACTTACCTCTTTTGCTCAATTTCAGAGTTATGGATGATAGTCTATCAAATTTGATTTTAATTGTATTTCTGATGGGACTATATTTTCCATTTTTGAAAGAACTTATGTAGAGGGTATTATCCATTGCTTCAGCCACGATTTTGATTCTGTGCTTGATGATTGTATATCCCATTGCTTCCAGATTACTGACGAAAACCATCCTTTTATTTTGAGTCTGCTTGTGCATTAGAAAAAATATAGTGATAAAAATAGGCACAAACAAGACTGCAAATACAATCATAATTATTGTTCCATCATCCATTAATAAATTTCCAAGGATACTATTTATTTAATTATTCTTTACAATCCATTCTCATCCTAGTTTAAATGGTTATAATCCGCATTATTCTAGTAATTAATTATCTTTGTCGCTTAATAATTTGAGACTTCTTGGTTCATCAAGAACCACTTTTTTGTAAATTATATCCTGTTTTTGATCGTCATAGGAAAATCCCTCCTTGACAGCTGCATCCACCACCAGTTCAGCAATCTCAGTATCTGATAAAAGTGAATAATACCTGGCCACAAAGATTAATCTCAACTGTCTAACAATAGTGGATAAACTTCTCTCCTTGCTGGATATGGCATCGATTGAGAAATATACCTTAAGAGTCTGATAAATGCTGTTCTTGGCGCTCCAATTATGCACATTATTCATGAACATTGTGAGGCTATCCTCCGCTCCTGAAGTATTGTTAATGTTGATGCTGGAGATCGAATAACCTGCCCATCTCTCAATGTTTTTAATAAATTTCTCCGTTACCTTGGCATGTTTATCGGTTGTTCCGCTGGATAGTATCAGTATTGGAGTCTCAAATTTGTTTACCTGCACAAATTCCATGATCAATCTCTCTGTACGGGGTGCAAAATTCCTCTCCTTTGGATTGATCAGTAGAACCAATCCGGTGGCACCGCGATAATACAATCTTCTGACTGAGACCCACTGTGGATCTGGATCGAGCATCCAGTACTGACTGGTTAATCGATTACTACCAACAGTCAGGTGAGAGAAACTAAATGAGGCTCCTGCACTTTTTTTATAACTTTTTGAAAAATCATAACCAAAGACATTATCTTCTTGGGTGAGTTTGGAGAACAACTCATTATCATGAGTTAACATTGTGATTTTGAAGGTATTGCGAGTCTCACTCATTAATATTCAATGAATTATACCATACATAAAATTATTGAATATAAACTGCCAATAAATTATTTTTTTACATTGATCATATGGTTCTCAATTATAATGTACATACAAAATTACTTATTAGTTATAACTATCCATCAATTCCTGTAGCTCTTCGATCTCCTCAGTCTTGATCTTTCCACTTTCAGCAATTTTGAATATCAGTTTAGCATAGACTTCAACCTCTGGTGACGTTACATACAGATATTCCAGAAAGAATTTGATTGCCATGGAGCCAAATTCAGATCTATCAGTGATATGATTGTGCATGAGTACTGCCAGATCAATCTTGTTACTTATGGTGTCCGGTACTCGAAATGAGAGTCTTGATTCTTTGACCATCATGCAAATCATCTGAATTGACTTATTAAAAATTGTCACTGAGCTAATAATTACCTCACGCTTTTTCGCAAATCATTTCTCATTTTGCTTAAGTAATTGTGCGATCGATACAATCTCATTGAATACAATAAAATAGCTTTCCGCATTAATGATGAATGATAGTCGATGAGTGGGAATTCATTATCATGCAAAATCGTTCTGCTAGGAGATGCGAGAGTTGGAAAGACCTCGCTTAGAAGGACCTTCTTTGGAGAGGGTTTTCAGAAACCTTACGAGGTAACTATTGGTGCTGATTTTGCTGCCAAACGATTCGGTATGAATGATAAAAAAGATCAGAATTGGATGGTAACTTCTAATATATGGGATTTATCCGGTCAGAATAAATTCAAGATTATTCGTGAGACCTACTATAAGGGGGTTTCAGGAGCTTTGATGGTATATGATATCTCCCGACAGGAAACATTTGATAGTATACAGACCTGGATTAATGAGCTAGTTGACAATAACAAGGAGCATATGGTTCCCATGGTTATAATTGCAAATAAGGCTGATTTGATGGAAGAGATGGAAAATACTATTCCCGCTGAGAAGGGTCGGGAGCTGGCCATCAAATTAACAGAAGAATATGACCAACCAGTCCAGTTCATAGAGGCATCAGCCAAGACTGGACATAACGTGGGTGCCAGTTTTGAGATGCTTATCGCTCAGATATTCAATGATTTTGTAACCAATGTGCTAAACCAATAATTACAAACTGAAAAAATCTCTGATTTTAATAACTATGCCCGGACATAGATCATTGTCAAGAGTGTAGATTCTGATATCTTTTGATAACCACTTGATCACATTCTGGGCAATCTCCAGTTTGGCAGATTTAAGCTCTGTCAGTGGTGTGTGCTCATTATAGAATGGCTTGCTTACCTTACCAGTTAATCCTGACTTGAAATCAAATCCAAGAATTAGGGCATGATCAAAGTTCCTAACCGAGCATATGGCACGATCACCATCGGTAAATCCCAGT
>DAOUUM010000445.1 GCA_030668165.1 Candidatus Heimdallarchaeota archaeon | reverse complement strand
TGCACTGGGAAATCCATCACTGGTGCAGGAGAAATTCACCTCTGATGATGATGAAGAAGCCACCAAATAATAAACATTAATTGAAAAATAATTATATTTTATCACTTAAACATTCATTGTATTGTGTATCTTTTTAATTGATAACATACTAAATTTACTATTAGTGATAAACTAACGATGTTCAGTAAAATCCGGTTCTCTGTATTGAAAAGGCGTAATTTTCTTGATCTTAACAATGTTGAGGCCTCTATTGAAGATTTATTGCTAGATATCAGCACTAAGCGCCCTACCCATCTTGTAGTGGGTGCTGGTTTCTACGAGGAATTTTTGGAAGATATTGCTGAGAAGGATGATATAGATGAACTTGCTGAGTTATCTATTATATTAGAGATAGATGCAATCACATATCGAATAAACGATAATATTGATAATTTGGAGAAAACCGATAACAATGGACAACCCAATTTCCCAGCCATCAAATTTCAAGATCTTATTAAATTTGAAATAGTGGATGAAAACAACGATAGGAAACAGGAATTATTTGATTATGAGATTTCTGATGACCCATATTTCATTTTCAATTCCTATGATCTGGATAATCAGATGCGAGTGCATGGCTACGGCCAAAGATTTGAGATATACTACTCAACATCTATTATAAAAATTGATAAGGAAAATAAGAAAATACTACTACCAGTATCATTTGAAAATCTTGTTGAGAGAATTACTAAAGATATAGAACCCAAGATGAGGGGAAAATCATATTACATTATTAATTCTGAAAATATCTAATTCTCTTGCTTAGCTTTTAAAGTTCTATTTTCGAGATTCCACTCTTGTGGCATAACTACTTTCAAAGCCTTCTCTACCACTTCAATTGTGATTCCATTTGAGTTGACAGTGTTGAATATCTCTCCCTCTGCTTCAATATTCATAATTCTGTCATGATTCTCGTCAAGTCTCAGTTCAACTTTCCTCGCATTAAGCATGCTGACATGATCTGTGTACTTTGCAAGTGATCCATCAAAAAGACTTGGAAACATCTTGAGAACCCGTAAACTTCTAGAAGAGTGTATTATTCCAATTGTCATCTCTGTGTGATTGTATCGTGCCTCAGGCAGGATGTTCAGACCAGATCCAAAGCTCTGCCCAAAACCCAGTGCAATAATGTTGAGATCATATTTCTCAGCTTCCTTGTCATCAAGTGTAATTGTAACCGGATAGGTCTTGTGTTTAAACAGATTACCCATAGTTAGCAAAGTATATTTGGTCTGACCAGCCATCCACCTTAGTCTTGTCTCAGAAGATTTTACCACATCAGATCCAAGCCCTGAATCCATTACATTTATGGAATATCGATCTCCAGATTTTAGTACATTGATATCCTGTACCTTGCCATGGGCCAATGTATCGACTGCCTCCTCCCAAGTCTTGAGTCCGATAGCTGCCGCAAAATCATTACCTGATCCGATATTTATGATTCCAAATTTCATTCCAGCTTGAATTGCCCCATTACCAACTTCGTGGGCAGTTCCATCTCCTCCCAGGGCAATAGCAGTCGAAAAGCCATCTTCCTTGGCTTTATTAACGAGTTCTGGTGCGTGATACCTGAACTCAGTCTCAACCATGTCATAATCAAGTCCAAGATCAGTTAATCTTGATTTAATATTCTCAATTCTTTTACTGGCCTTCTTCCCCTTGGCTGTACCTGCTGCCGGATTATAGATTAACTTATAACTATCAGTCACTAAATCAAGTAAAAAATCAATGGTATTAAGTATAGCGTACTTGAATCAATTTTGTGTAAAAACCGCTATCCTATCCAATTAAAGCGCTGTGGGAACCCCTGTATATTTGAAATTCAATGAAAAATTAATTTTCCTGCTTCGCTTTTAAGGTTCGATTATCCATTTTCCATTCATGCGGCATAATTACTTTTAGACCTTTCTCGATCACTTCGATAGTTGTTCCTTTTTAGTTGACTTCATCGAATAGCTCACCCTCAGCTTCGATCATCAAGACTTTATTATGATCCTCATCAAGCTTTAATTCAACCTTTTTGGCAGTGAGCATACTGATATAATCTGTGTATTTTGGATGTTCACCCTTGAATAATGATGGGAACATCTTTATTACACGCAATATACTGGAGGAGTGCAGGATTCCAATATGCATCTCTTTTTGATTGTATCTGGCCTCAGGTAGGACATTGAGTCCGGATCCAAAACTCTGGCCCAAGCCCATTGCGATAATATTGAGATCGTACTTTTCCTCTTTCTTATCATCAATTATAATCGTAACTGGATATCTTTTATGTTTTATTAAGCCATTTAACATCAGGAGAGTATATTTGGTCTGACCTGCCATCCATCTCAATCTTGTCTCAGATAATTTGACTATGTCGGCACCAAGTCCCGCATCTATGACATTTAATGAATATCTATCTCCTGATTTTAGTACACTGATTTCATGTTCTTTACCATAAGCCAATGCATCTACAGCATTTTCCCAGCTCTTGAGTCCGATAGCTGCCGCAAAGTCGTTGCCGGAACCGATATTAATGACTCCAAATTTCAATCCAGCCAGAATTGCCCCATTACCAACCTCATGAACAGTACCATCTCCTCCCACTGCAATAGCACTAGTATAACCCTCATCCTTGGCCTGCTTGACCAGATCTGGCGCATGATACCTGAATTTAGTCTCAACAAAATCATAATCGAGTCCATGATCACTCATTCTTGATTTAATATTCTCGATTCTTTTACTGGCCTTCTTGCCCTTCGCAGTACCAGCTGCTGGATTATATATTAGTTTAAAACTATC
>DAOUUM010000432.1 GCA_030668165.1 Candidatus Heimdallarchaeota archaeon | reverse complement strand
CATCCTGATCTTAAGAATAATATATGGATAAATGAAGGTGAGATTGCAGGGAATCTTCTTGATGATGATTCAAATGGATATGTTGATGATATATATGGCTATGACTTTGCTGATAGAGATTCTAATCCAATGGATACTGATGAGGTATCACATGGTACACATGTTGCAGGTATAATTGCTGCAGAAATGAATGATTATGGATTAGTTGGTGTAGCCCCCAATGTCACAGTAATGGCACTTAAAGTATTTTCATACACAGATGGTGCCAGTCAGTTAGATATTGTTGACGCCATCAATTATGCAGTTGATAATGGAGCAAATATTATTTCAATGTCTCTTGGATCTCCTGATAGAGGTGTAGCTGAATATACTGCTGCCATGCAGTATGCTGCTGATAATAATGTAACAATAGTTGCTGCATCGGGGAATGATGGTGTTAGCAATATTCATTATCCAGCCAGTAGTCCAAACGCAATATCTGTGGGTGCTACAGATGAACGAGGTGCTGTTGCGACCTTCTCCAATTATGATTTCTCACTGGATATAAGTGCACCGGGAGTGATTATAAATTCAACTGGTATTCTCGGTTCTGGATTAAAGACATTATTTTATTCTAATGGCTCTAAGTATGCATCCATTCCAATGGAATTCAGTCCGATGACGGATGAAGATGGAATTAATGCACCTTTAGAATATGTAGGTCTCGCAACTGATGGGGAGACTGCAGGTCTCAACCTTACTGGAAAAATTGCACTGATTAAAAGAGGAGATATTGAATTCAAGGAGAAGGTGGAGAATGTAGCTAGAGTGGGCGCAATTGGAGCGATTGTATTCAATAATGAAGTGGGTCAGTTCAGAGGTACCCTTCAAGTTATGGGAGATATACCCACATTATCTATATCCGATAGTGATGGAAATAAGATCAAAGCTGAGTTAGATTCTGCAACTGGGGATTATAATGCAACTATCATTATTACCTTTAGTGATTATCTAGAGTTGAGTGGTACAAGTATGGCTACACCCCACGTTTCTGGTGTTGCAGCCCTTATGCTGAGTGTTGATCCAACTTTAACTCCAAGCAGTATAAAAAATATACTTAGAAGAAGCTCAAATTATGGGGCTATTTCTGATCAATTAAAATATGGAATGGGAACTTTGAATGCATCCAGAGCTCTTGAAGTTCTTAATGATATAACTGCACCTACGATTTCTGTAGGTGAACTTACAATTAGAGGTACTGATAGAATCAGATTCACAATGACGGTCAAGGCCAATGATGATTTTGGGATTAATGAGATAACCTACAAATGGATTAGGGATGATTCATCGTCTGATGGTGGGAGTTTTCGACATGAAACAAGGAGTAAATCATTTGAAATTCTTTTAGAGTTCGTTATAGATGCGGTAAAGGAAGATTTTGAACTCTATGTGTATGCTTATGATGTTCGAGGTCGCAAGGTAAGTCTTGAGGTTGAAATCCCTGAGGATATTATGAATGCCATACTTTTACCACCTGAAACCACAATAGAGGACAATACTACATTAAGTACGGATATTACCTCTACACTTGATACACCTGGATTCACTTTCATCTCAATTACCTCATTATTTTTACTGGTACCTATTCTGAGAAGAAAATTCAGTAAATAGAAACTGTACAAAATAATTTGTTGCATCAAAGATTACAATATCGAATAAATTATTCAATAATTTTTATTATTTCTAAATTTTTATTATTTTATTATAGTTAATTTGTGATATTTTATAAATTAGGAGAATTCTGAAAATCAATGAAAAAGGGTTTTCTACTAATATTATTGTTAATATTTAGTTTATCCAATTTTGGAAGTTTGGCATCTCAAGATAATTCTGATGCTTATTCGATTTTTGCATATGAGACTTTATATTTTGACTCAAATAATATTACGCTCGCTCAGACAATGTTTGACAATAATTTAACCAGTTATGATGTTGTATTTTTCGGCTCATCATGGGCTGTCCATGGAATGATAACTAATTGGCAAAATAATGGAGATATAACAATTGAGGATCAAGTCATGATCTCCTTCATAGATCTAGATCTAAATGGAACAATAAACATTATCGATCAAGGTGACGTTTTGATTGACAATAGTATCATCAATACGCTTATGGCACAGAATAATGTACATGTAAATATTAAGGATAGCACCGTGAATATAATAACACAAAGTGGAATTCTTGGTGTTTCTAAAATTAGTCTAACAAACTCAATTGTTGATTTGATTGATGTTCAGTATAAACCCAGTGGTTCCTTTTTCGTTCATGGATTGAACTTTACTGGATCAGTACAGGGTCTAAATTTCACCATGGATGATTCGAGTAGTTTTGGTACAGCCAAGGTGTATGTAGATAATTATGGTTATGCGATAACAACTGGTGAGATCAGAGGTTTATCAGATATTACCTATAGATTGTATCTCGGCACATATTCTGGTATGGAACTAATTGCACAGGATATGACCTTAGGTATTGTTAATGATGGATCAAACATATTATGGGGAATATCAAATTTAACCATGAGCAATGTAAGATTAACAGCGACTGATGATGATTATGTTCATCAAAATACTATTCTCACCCTGAATAATGTCAATGGTACAATTGATGATTTGAGAAATCTTAATGAGACCATTGTGGAGATGATTGACACAGACCTGGAGATTGATAATTCGGTTTTCTGGGATCTAACACTATCAAGCGGACGGGATCATTACTATGATCTTGGATTGATTGAGTTCAACAATACAGATGTAAACAATGATTTTAGACTAAATAATTTACAAACTGTAAAATTATACAATTCTGACTTCAAGGGTGATGTTTACAAGATGTCCCTGGCTTTGGGACCTGTCTCGATTTGGAATTCCTCTTCTACTTATGCATATATGCATCACACTCACATCACTTTGGATGGAAGTTCGAGTATAGGTAGTGAAATCTACTTTTTTATTG
>DAOUUM010000346.1 GCA_030668165.1 Candidatus Heimdallarchaeota archaeon | reverse complement strand
TAAACTCCGGTGAGTGACCGATAGAACCGTTTCGTGTCCGGGACATGGCCTTGCTCGGCGGTATCCCTCAAGATATCAACAACATCCTCAGATATTCGAATACCCATATTACTGGCCACAGAGATCGATGCTGGGTATGCAGATGATGCAAGCATAATTCAACCTAAGGGTGATCTGGTTTATGATATTGCACAGAGCTATGGAACCTTTGATTGGGGATACCGACCAGAATGTGGTGATTACAATTTCTACCGTATCTCAGTACCTGATAATGCGACTAATCTAGCAATTCAGGTCTCATGGGAGGATTATGAATTCTACCCCGATCTCTTTCTATTCAACCAATCAGGTCATCTGTTGAAAACTTCTGATGTCACCTATTTAGGAGGCGGTATATATGATAGCAGCACCTCAGAGATTGGATCTCAGAACATGATAATCGATACAAATGATGAGATCTATACTTTGCTAATGCATGTTGCTCAGTTCCCATTCGTTGCTGGCCCTGTCGATTTCACAGTAACAATAAGGTATCTGACATTGGATGAGATTGAAGGGCCAGGAATAAGCTTTTCTCAAGACATCGACTCAACCGTGGGTGGATCACTAGATATTACGGCATCATCATTTGATATAGCTGAATTTCCAGAATTGGATATCTCAAGCATTGGGGTTGGGGTTGCACAGGGAAGTAATGGGACAAGGTCAAATACAATTAGTAATACGAATCTGATAGAAGGAGTTCCCAGTTCAATATCTATGATAGAGGATGAGATCCTACTGGAGTTTGATCAGGGAGAAGTTGTCAACCTAGAACTCACCTGGAAGGGATTGTTGGATGCCGATATGTACGTTATCTCTCCGGTGGATAGTAATGTATTGACCAATGACCTACTAGCAGGCCATGGGGCAAGACCTGGTGGACAGGCTGAACATGGAAGCTTTGGGGCAACAGTTCAAGGATTCTATACCATATTCATTGATTTTGTTTTGGCAGGTCAGGCAGGAATTGATTTTGAATATACCTTGTCATGGGAGAGTAGACAAGGGCCAAATTTAATTGCAATTAGTAATTCAATTACTATTGATACAGCCCTATTCCCTAATGGAGAATATGTGCTATTTGTCACGATTGATACCAATTTTGCATTGTTATTTGATGATTATGCAATTACCGAATTTTTCAATCATAATGATTTCACAGTTGAATTGATCAATCCAACAGGTGGGGAGAGTTTGGATGGAGATATAGACATTCAGTGGTCAGCGAGTGTTTCGGTTGAAGCGGATATATATCTAGATTATGGAGAGACCGAGTTCCAAATAGCTAGTTCAATCGTGAGTGATAGTTTTACATTTGATTCCAAGATCTATCCCAATGGTGATCTGGTAATCAGAATTTCTTTAACCAATGGAATTTATGTTCATGAGCTTGCTGTTTCGGTAACAATAGATAATAACCTACCATCTACCTTACCACCTATCGTAACTGAAAATACTAATTTGAATTTGAATTTTCTATTTATATTAATTGGATTAACAGGTTTAGTGTTTGCTAAAAGAAAATTTAATCTTTGATTTGAGATAGTAACTGTATAGAAAGATCCCAGGTTCCATTTTCATTCTGAATAATTTTACCATCAGCTTCAAGTTTGGAGACAGATCTTGTAACAAATACAGCCTGCACATTCTCAGCTTTGACTTTGATCTCGTCAGTTGAGATCCCACGATTTTTCGCAATAATAGCCAAGATCTCAATTTCTGGTGCCTCAAGTTTGGAGAAAATAAAATGCCATATGGCATAATTTTCTATCATAGTTGCATATGAGGATTTTGCGGCTTCCAACTCATCTTGATTTGATTTTACCTTGGTATCGATAGTTGCCAAGAGATTATTTTTTGCAACTGTCTTCTCTTGATGTTCGGTTTTTAACCCTGCTAATTTACCATCATCAACCGTATTCTGATTAATCATGGCCTCATGATCGACGTTCAATTTTGAAGTGATATCTGTGAATTCAATCGTCATTTTCTCCTGATCTGCGATTGTCTGGGTTTTCTCACCAAGGGACATTTTCAGTTCTTCAATCGCCTTTTTGGTATCAATAAGATTATTTGCCAGTAATTTTTCATCGCTCTCATGTTTGATGACATGTTCTTTGAATCCACGTAGATCCTCTTCAGCCTGTTTTACAGCATTATTGAACACATCGGTGATGCTGGTAATCATACCACTATTATTAGCAAAATCACTCTGAATTGCATCCATTTGCCTCTTAATTTCTTCAATAGTATTTTTCATTTCACTCATAATATCACATCTCAAAGTCCTTCAGGACGGTAAATTCACCCTCACTGACATTATACTGGATTATCTTTTTTGTATCAAGTTCATCAAGAACCTTTTCAACCGTCTCTTTGCCTACACCAGATGCTTGAATCAATCGATTGACCTCATTCATACCTGGTTGGTTCAGAACCTTGCAAACATCATAATAAAGGGATTTGATGTAGGTTTCTCCAAATAAAACCTTAAGAATCTTGTATTGGTCTTTCTCAAGTCCCTCCTTTTGCTTGTAGTTATTGATATTATCCTCGATTGATTTAACTTTTTCTTGGTACAATCCCTCGGCATCAACCAGACTCTGTTTAAGTTCATTGGTCTCCTTATCAAAAGTAAATATATCCTTGCGTAAGCCCTCGTTTTTGCTTGTTTCATTGTAGATCTTGGTATCCAAATCTTTCTTGGTATCCTTCAATCCAGATATTGTGGTTTCATTGGCGTTATACAGTGTTGTCCTCTCAGACAGATTTCTTTCCAACTCAAGCTTTTCAGCAGTTAATGAATCGAGTTCTGTTTTAGAAGCTGTATTTTTCACCTTCATCTCCTCTATCTTTAGATTTGTTTGATCCATCTCTCCAGTTAGAGTGTTTACTTCATTTTCCACGGATCCTAATAATGATTTTATCTTATCAATCTTAGAAACCAAATTTTGCTGTACAGAGTCGATCTCTAGTTTAAGTTTATTGAAATTGGTTTTCACCAGCCATTCACCTTGACAGACATAGGATTCCTTGACTTAAATAATTTGTTTAGAGAAGGAAATAATTATCAAAAAAAATGGGTTCATTTTTCATAATTTCATCGAATCTATTTGGAAGTTCAATTTTTCATAATTCTTCCATTTCATCATTCTCTATTAACAAGCTATTGACCAGTATTCTAACGGATACCACCTGTTCGTGCATATATGTCTGATCATTAAACCATGCACGCTCTCTGCAGTCAATGTCAATCATCACTTCATCGGTCTCCAGATTGAGGATCAGAGGATACAATTTGCAACCACCAGGAGCAGACTCGTAAATAGTACATTTACCCTTGTCTGAGAGGAAGAAACATTTTCTACCAATTGGACTTTCCACATTTTTCAGCTGCATGAAACCATCAGTTTGCTCTGTGGGAAGCAGAAAATCCTCCCGATTGAAAGTGGTATTTTTCTCGATCCTTGCTACGTCTTCTTTGGTGAGTATCATCTCCGTTTCTAGGCAGCATTTATAGCAATCTCTGAAGCCACATCTCACAAAGTTCTCAGTACCAATATCATCAGGTCGATACATTTCCAAAATCACTTTGAATATATGTTAATATTAATTTTGCTGTATCAGAGATGTCATTATTGGTAATTTTAATAACTCTTGACTCACCATAGGCATCAAGAGCATCGGTCCAGCAAACCTGCATGATTTCCGCTTCCAGATTCTCTTTGACCTTTTCCTCTGAATAGTCCCTATCCCGCAATCTTTGACGTAAAACCCTGAGTTCAGCACTCAGAACAAATACTTTTTTCACAT
>DAOUUM010000231.1 GCA_030668165.1 Candidatus Heimdallarchaeota archaeon | reverse complement strand
GTACAATCCTCCTAAATATAGAATCAAAATGGTTGAACCAATAGAATTGCCAGATAGAGAAACACGTGAGAATGCCATAAAAAATGCTAATTACAATGTTTTCAACTTAAAATCATCTGAAATTTTTATTGATCTACTAACAGATTCTGGAACAGGAGCAATGTCACAGGGACAGTGGTCCTCCATGATGCTTGCAGATGAGAGTTATGCGAATGCAAGATCATTTATCAGATTCAGGGATGTTATCTCAGAAATAACTACAATGCCTGAGATTATTCCAACTCATCAGGGAAGATCTGCTGAAAATATCATTTTCGGTCATTTGCTGAAAGATAAAAGTAATGCAATAATTGTATCCAATCAGAGTTTTGATACCACCATAGGACATTTTCTATTCAATAATGCGAGTCCCTACGATATTGTTGTGAAGGAGGGGAAGGATCCCAATGATCTATCCCCATTCAAGGGAAATATGGATCTTGATGAGTTAAACAAAGTAATTCAGGAACGTCGTGATGATATAGCAATGATCACCCTGGTTGTGACCAACAATGCAGGAGGAGGACAACCTGTTAGTATGGATAATATCCGAGCTGTATCTAAAATTGCCAGGAATAATGGAATTCTATTTTACCTTGATATTGCGAGATTTGTGGAGAATCTATATTTTATTCAGCAAAGGGAGGATGGTTATGCCAATAAATCACTTGCAGAGATATCCAAGGAGATGTTCAGTTATGCTGATGCCGCCTGGATGAGTGCCAAAAAAGATGCCTATGTTAATATTGGAGGATTTATCAGCATGAATGATACCGAACTTGCCAACAAGTACAGAGAACGATTAATTCTGTTTGAGGGATTTCCCAGTTATGGAGGACTGGCAGGCCGTGATCTTGAAGCTATAGCCACAGGATTATACGAATCTATTCATACTGATGTGGTTGTATACAGGATAAATCAGGTGGAATATCTTGTTGAGAGACTACATGAAGAAGGTATTCCAGTGTTAAGACCCGCAGGAGGACATGCCGCATTTGTCGATGCCCGACAATTTCTACCACATATCCCGGATCATCAATATCCAGCACAGGCCTTGGCCTGTCAACTCTATATCGAGGGAGCAATAAGAGCTGTTGAAATCGGATCGCTCATGTTTGGCAAGGAGGTTGATGGAGAATTTATTCCCGCAACTCTCGAACTGGTCCGGTTAACTATTCCCCGAAGGACATATGAAAAGGCACATTTCGACTACATTGTTGATGTATTCAAGAATTTGAAGAAAAATAAGGATCAGATCAAAGGACTGAAGATAACTGACGAGCCAGAGATATTGCGACACTTTACATGTAAATTAGCCCCCATAGATTAATTGCTGATCAGTTTAGATCTTTAACCTGTAATTCTATCCTCAAATATTATTAGATGATTGTTCAATCTGAATTCAGAGGAGTTGAGTTGATATTCTAAAAGGTGATTTGTATGCTCAAGTATCAAGAATATTTGCAGAAAATAAACTTAAACTCCCCGATGTAGTTAATTCGAAAGAAGAGTACATTATCTCATCAGTTTGTGTAATATCTATAATCGATGAAAAATATATTTTACCTGATAGTATAAGTGATTTTTACTCCCAAATAATAATGGATTTTGGTGATTTGGGTAAATATATGACATCAATTCTGAAATCAATTCCAAGTGATATCAAAATAGAACTTATAGAAATTATGAGGTCTGCTTACACGATAGATAGTTTCTATGATTATCTGATCACAAAGGATCGTCTGGGAACCATCCTTCAAAAATCATTTGATAACGATAAAAGGAAGGAGCTGGCACTGAATTACACAGTGAGATCAAGTAGCCTACTAGATAAAATCTTAGCAGATAAAGATCTCTCAGGGATAAGGAGGTTAGTAGATCCCTTCTGTGGTTCTGGTAGGCTGATCACATCAATTTTTGAGACCAATAAGGTAAACAACTTGGAACACATCATGATAAATGATATTGTGCCCTCTGCAGTCCTGCTTGCATACTACCGGATTCAATTCTATCTCAAATATAAAAATATCAAGAATATACAAATAGAAGCGATTCATGGTGATGGATTTAATCTTATCAGTCATGGTATTGAGAATAAATTCGATCTAGTAATAACTAACCCACCCTTCACACGATCCCAACTTATCTCCGATAAGCAGAGAAAAACACTGGATAGATTATCAAAATTAAGCGAATCATATAATATAGGATCTCAAGGGCAGGCAGGATTACATATTTTTTCTATCTTCCTTGCAGATCATCTGCTTAGTTCTAAAGGAATCTTAATATCAGTTCTTCCAACCTCTACGATCCTATCCAGATACTCTGTAGGAGTACAGGAACTCTTGTTAAATTCTTACAATCAATTTGAACTGATCAGCTCAAAAACCGAGAAATCATTCTCGGAAGATAGTATCTTTCGAGAGCTGATATTAGTTGCTTCCAGAGAAGGAGACACCAAATTTGAATTCAAAATGATTGATGAGCAGAATCATAGTTTCATCAATGAACATAGAATCGATAGGAATATACTACATGAGGATTGGAACTGGGATCGATACTTCAGGAACCAATCCTTGCTTGAATTAAGAGATAAGCTGCTACCATACCTATCCAGCGGTGATGAGCTTGATCTTAATATTTCACGTGGTATCGAACTCTATGGACCAGATTTCTATTTCTTCCCTAATAGATATTGGAAAGTTAAAGAAGATACCAGTGAATCCCTCCTGATCAGTGATAATGATTTGGATGTAAAAATACCCAAACAATCTTTGGAAAAAATATTGAGACAACCAAAATTATACAAGAAGATCAGTCCAACAATCAGGGAATATACACTCTCAATTGAGAATGAGGAACCTGAAGGACTAAAAGCCTATATCGATCGCAATGTGGACAATGCAAAATCAGCCCGGAATAGATTTGGAAATCGATGGTTGAACCATATATTTGATCAGATCAGGACTAAAAATCCAGTCGGGCATCTTTTCATTATTGATAAATTCAGTCTTGCTACGAGTTCCATGCTGGTACATTACACAGATGAGCCCTATCTCTGTACAAAGAATTTCTATATTATCAAAACTGAAAGAGATAAGGCTAAATTGCTGGCAGCCTGGATGAATTCTACAATCTATATTAGCCTGTACTTAACCAGTAGAAGAGAAATTGGGGGTAGTTTTGGTAGATTACAAATAATTGATTACAAGGAAGAGAAATTATTTCCTAAATTTATTCATGAAATGGATTTTTCGCATCCTGTTGTAAAAGAAATTTTTGATCATTTTGATAAGATAAGACAGGATAATTTGCCTCCAGTAATAGATCAGATCGATGAATCATACAGAATAGAACTTGACAAGTCATTCATCAAATTATTCAATATTAATGGAGAAAAATTGAGGATAGATATTAGGCAAATTCATCGCAATGTTAGTGATGAATTGAATGAATTATTTGACAGGGATTAGAATAAAGGCCGAATTGAATAAAATGTATCTATGCGGAATTTCTTGTTATTAATTCTAAAATTCTAATGTAATTTCACTTTTAATATAGTGTGCTAAGGATTCAAATACTATGATTGCATATTTAGTATATACTAGGTTTGATGAATGATGGCGTATCTTGGTGTGAAACTGAAAATCAACAGGTCTCTGATGTCTAATTTTGACATGAGAAGACTTAATCAGATACTATACAGGGATACACGTGTAATCAAATCATACATCAATGCAATTAATGAGAATGAAGCTTCAATCATTAAGGGAAGTAAAATTAATAAATCACTACTTGGCAAAATAACTGCAACTACTGAGGATAGACCTGTGGTAAAACACGATTTGAAATCGATATTTCCACGTATATCTCTCAATGAACTCAGAGAATGTGAGGATGTGGCGATTGCCATGTATAACTCCTATCTATCACTAAGAAAAGATGGAGGAAATCTACCCAAGGTTGATGGATTAATTCCCCGTTCAATTGGTTACCGCAGATTTAAACTGGATATTGATAATTCCGTGGTAACTATAATGGACTCAATGGATACCAATCCAAAGATGATCAGAGAGGGAAAAACCAAGATACTTCATGGTAAATTGAATATTCCTATAGTATTATCTAAATACAGCTTGGATAAATTCAATGAGGGTACAGTCAAGGCAGTAAGGATATTCTATCAGAATAATGACTTGTACATGACTATATCAATAAGAGTGGATGTTGATCAGATCACCAAGAGACCTGTAAAATATACTATTCACAAACCTGTGGGAGTCTTGGGTGTTGATCTAGGCATTAACATTGCAGCAAGTACATCCTTAGTAACTCCCAAAGGAATTTCTGATGTTAGAGTATTCAGAGTATCTGAGGAGATTAATCATTCATACCTTAAGGTGGATAATCGAGTAAGGCAACTACAAAGAGTCAGTGCTGTTAGATTGGTAGAGGAATTGCAGAAGAATTTTGAGATCAAAATATCCAAGCTATCCCAAGTATCAAGTATGAATCTTGACAAAATAAGGACTGGATTAATTCATCTAAATGGTTTAATTAAAGATATCAATTCAAGTAATCTGGCATCCATTTCTATTTTAAATGATAGATTGTATAATGAGCTCAAAAGTGTAAAGGGAAACCTACTTACTAATTTAAACAGATTATACTCAAAGAATAACAGGAATAAATCTGACAAGATTCAGATAAAACAACTGGAGAAAGAGATTAAAATTATTAAAAATCTCATTCACTCACTCTCATTAATCAAAAAACTAGATAATAACTGGGATAAATCCGCTGATGGAACTTTAAGAAAACTAAGAGAATTAAGAAATACTAGATATCATCTCAGACTCGAGATTGATCGATTATTAATCCTACAAATTAGTGAGTATATCGAGGAACTATCTCAGAAATACGATATCTATGTGTCTCTTGGTAAACTCAAGGGTATTCGAAGAAATGCCATGCGAGGTAATGGTAACAAGGCACATAGAAAACGTATACACAAATGGTCATTCTTCAGATTCACTTCAATGTTGGAGAACAAGATGAGTTTACTGGGATTCTCTAAGAGATTACTTGTGGTAAATGAATCCTGGACTTCCAAAACATGCTGGAAATGTAATACTCGAGGAATAAGACCAAAACAATCCCATTTTATCTGTAATAACTGCTCATGGCAGGGAAATGCAGATGAAAATGGAGCAATCAACATAGCTAAGAAGCTAATAAGAAATTTCATGCTTACCCAATTTTCAAAAATTGGTAAGAAAGGACTAGGACAGTATCTACCTGTCACTTCTAAGAAATCTATTTCTAAGAAGAACGGAAAAGTTAGATACAGGCCGAATGCTCGCAAGAGAAGTCCCGTCCCTATGGGACAAACTGACACGAAACTAAGTGATTGGTTTCAAAATGATCTGTCGGT
>DAOUUM010000458.1 GCA_030668165.1 Candidatus Heimdallarchaeota archaeon | reverse complement strand
GTAATTAATATAGCATCTGCCATATTCTTAGTTCCGTAAAATTATTTCTATTGCATTTTAGATGATGAGTAGCTCCAGGATCTCCATGTAGAAGGAGCACTTTTATTTGAGGATTATTACCTACACGTTCTGTTCAGACCTTAAATTCTCCAATATGAGTTTGAATTTGGATCATCCGAACTCCACCTGATAATATATCTATTCTCCCGCATTATCAAATTATTATGACATTAAAAGAAGGCAATCCATCAAATATTAAAAAGGATATTGGCGATCTCGAATGATCGAATAGATTTGTAGGTTCAACATTAAACTATATATACCATACCATTTCTCATTCAAATAATAATGAAAGCAGTTATATTCACAGAATACGGGCCACCCGAGGTTCTTCAGCTCAAAGAGGTCGAAAAACCTATTCCCAATGACAATGAAGTATTAATTAGAATTTATGCAACACTAGTAAGTGCAGGGGATATTATTGCTCGCAATTATCGGAACATTTCTCCACGTAAATTCAGGATGCCTTTCCTCTTCTGGCTGATGACGAAAATAATGTTTGGTATCAGAAAACCAAAATCAACTATATCAATATTAGGGAGTGAGTTTGCCGGGGAAATCAAGGCAATAGGCAAAGAAGTAAAACTATTTAAAATTGGTGACCAAGTTTTTGGATATAACGGTCCAAGCATGGGTGCCAATGCCGAATATCTATGTATGCCTGAAGATGGGATGTTGGCAACAAAACCTACCAATATGACCTATGAAGAAGCTGCTTCCGTACCTTTTGGAGCGATAACTGCTTCGAATATCCTTAGAAAAGCAAATATTAAAAGCGGACAAAAAGTTCTTATCAATGGAGCTTCTGGGGGAATAGGTTCATATGCTGTACAGCTTGCCAAGAATTTAGGAGCAGAGGTTACTGGAGTATGCAGTACCCCGAGATTAGAATTGGTGAAATCTCTAGGAGCAGATAAGGTAATTGACTATACGAAAGAGGATTTTACCCAAAACGGTGAGATCTATGATCTAATTTTTGATGTATTAAACAAGAGTTCGTATTCTCGGTGTAAAAGCTCACTAAAACAAGACGGAATATATCTTTTAGCCAACTTTAAGATGAGACAGGTTTTTCAAATGCTAAGGACTAAATTGATAGGCAGCAAGAAGGTAATATGTGTGGTGTCTATGGAAAAGCATGAAGATCTAATTTTCATCAAAGAGCTTGTTGAGGAGGGGAAGATAAAATCTGTCATTGATAGACGTTATCCGTTGGAGCAGACTGCCGAAGCACATAGCCATTTTGAATCAGGTGACAAAAAGGGGAGTATAGTCATAACTATAGAGTAAAATATGTACGCATAAAATGAATTGAATGAAATCCGAAAGTAATTAATTTTACGTAAATTCTAATTCATGATGTTATTTCGTTACTTGTTAATATCATCAAGAGCCTTTAAAGAATTATAGTATCTCTTTTAAAGAGATAATCTGAGTTCAATTGTGAAACTCCTCTGGGAACCAAGCAAACAAATCATAGAACAGGCAAATATCACCAAATTCATAATATTTGTTAATTCTAGGTATAATTTGGATCTTGAAGACTATCACGATCTTTATGATTGGTCAATTAGCTCTGTAGGTAAATTTTGGGAGGGTATATGGTTATTTACTGAAATTATTTCCTCTAAACCCTATGAAACTGTTGTAAGCAATTTGGATAAATTTCCACCTCACACTATCTGGTTTCAAGGAGTGGAGATGAACTTTGCCGAGAACTTGCTCAGATTCCGGGATGATAGAGTTGCTCTGTTATCCAGACGAGAGAATGAAAAACCAGTCGCTATAACGTATAATGACCTTTATTTGCGTGTGGCCCGTGTGGCAAGAGCTCTTCGGGATGCAGGAATATCTCCCGGTGATCGCGTTACTGCATATATGCCAAATATTTCAGATGCCATAATCTACATGCTTGCCACAGTTTCTACTGGTGCCATCTGGGCATCCTGTGGTGTTTAGTTGGGAGAGGATGTGGCTCTAGACAGATTGGGTCAGGTTGATCCCAAGATACTTTTCACTGTTGATGCATATGTCTACAAGGGAAGGGAGTATGATCTTTTATCCAAGGTACAGGAGCTGGCAAGTAATATCGATAGTCTATCCAAAGTGGTAATACTCCCTTACATTAATGAATCACCCGACATAACTGGAGTTGACAAATCAATTCTATTTGAGGATTTTGAGAACTCAGAAGCAAGAGATATTGATTTTGAACAACTTCCTTTTAATCATCCAGTATTCATTATGTTCTCCTCGGGAACAACTGGGAAACCAAAATGCATGGTCCAATCGGCTGGAGGTGTACTAATCAACCATCTCAAAGAACTGACCCTGCATTCAGATATGAAACGTGAGGATAATCTGCTATATCTGTGCTCACCTTCCTGGATGATGTGGAACTGGTTGACATCTGGCTTGGCCACTGGAGGAACTATTGTTATTTATGATGGTAATCCATTATATCCTGATTGGAAGCTACTCTGGGAATTTATTGATTCCTACGAAATAACTATATTTGGATGTTCTGCTACCTATATCAACTATCTCAAGAATATTGGTGCTAAACCAGGTGAGGCATTCAAGCTCGAATCCTTGCGTGAAATTTCCCAAACAGTATCTGCTCTGTCCGAGGAAGGATTTGAATATGTGTACGAGGCAATTAAAGAAGAACTCCATTTTAACTCAATCAGTGGTGG
>DAOUUM010000022.1 GCA_030668165.1 Candidatus Heimdallarchaeota archaeon | reverse complement strand
GACTAGATGTTAACCATTTTAAATCATAAACAATTAAGGAGAATTGGTAAGTTCAATTCTGATGCAATTTGTTATCGGAACGGCTTATTAAACCGGCAATTAAGCCAAATCCATAGGCATGTAGTTCAGTGGAAGAATATTCGGTTGCGGACCGAAAGGTCGGGGGTTCAAATCCCTCCATGCCTGCTTTTTTACTTATTCAGTCTATTAATATGCAAGAATGTTTAAATTAGTATTTTTGATTTGTTTAGTGATTTTTTTGCGTAATGTGTTTTGAAACTACTGATTGAATTTAATCAGTAATTAGCTTCCAGATCTTTGGTGTGAACATACCGATCAGCATGAGTGTAACAAAGAAGGGACCAAGGTAGAAGAATGATATTCTACCGATCTCTAATGAGTAAGCGGTTGCAACTGTTCCACCAACAAATAGCTCTAGCAATCCTGCGGTTAGGGCAAGTAATTTTATCCATTCTTTCTTGGGATTTATCATAACAGCCACTGCAACCACACCGATGGCCAGTCCAGCAACTATATTGAGTCGCATTGTCATGACATACAATGAATTATCTGGAGCACCAACTGCTATAATTCGATTAGTGGCCGCAATACTGTTCATGAAGCTAGTGATCATGGCCATTCCAGCAATTAGTCCAAATATTATCCTTGAAAACGATAGCCGACCAGCCCAATATGTCATGAGAAAGTAGATTATCATACTTGGACCAAATACATACATATAGTAGGGAAAGAGACCATTACTCATTGGGGGTACCATGGGCCAGAAACTTCCTTTAAGAGCTAGAACCGAGGCAATAATACCAAAGGTGAAGGCCCAGTTAGTTTTCTTGTAGAATCCATATGCAGCAACCAGGAATAGAATTCCGCTGAATATTCCAAGATCTGTAAATGCAGGGTAGAAATAGATCACATTTTCTTGACACCCTTCAGGTCCCTTTGCTGCCTCAATCAATATGAGGGGATGGTATTCTTTGATAAATGCATAAGGATACATGGTCAGGGTTACTAGAGCACCAATCAGAGAGACGATTAATCCCCCTTGATAATTGATTGCTCGATTATTATTATTAGGTTTGACAGTTTCAACTTCAGTCATGAAAAACACCTTCAGGAATTTAATAGGGAGCCCAGCATTCGATTAATCGAATAAATTTTTGAGCACAAAAAATAATTACTATAATAATTATATAAGGTTATATATCGATATTATATATTTTGTGCACAAAAAATAGTATTACACCGTATATATGGTGCGTTTATAGTTAATCGTTTAATTAGTATTTCAAGTTAATCAGAGCAATTGCATTCTGTTCAAAAGAAAGCAATATCTCAAATTTATATTAATTCACCTTTATTTCATAAAAATAACTATTCTACGATCTGGTGGATTACATTCTCAGGTAGATTGCAAGCATAATTGAAACATAATTTGAGTACAAAACTTAATTATTATTAGGTATTATTATGAACTTCATTGAAACATTAATTAGATTGAACATCCAAACTTGTTATAGTATGTGGCTCAACAATTTGAGAATAAATGAAAAGAAATCTCTGTCTCCAGTAGAATTTTTGGTGATGGCGAATTGCATCTCTGGTGAGTATGTACCAGCCAATCAAATTCTTGCCAAAATTAACGATCAATTTTCTAACTGGAATTCAACCGCAGGTACCATATACCCCATATTGCATAGATTAACTGATTTATTATTACTAGAGCAGGATGAGAATACAAAATTATCATTTAAAATTTCAAATAAGGGTGCAGAATTCTTTATATCCACGTTACGCGATTTTGAGGATCATTTTGAGCTGACCTCGTCATTCTTCAAGAGCATTATTCAGGCCTTCATTAATATCGATCCAATTCAATCAAGAAAATTGTTGGATAGTTTCCAGATGAAAACTGACAGATTCAAAGGAGAGATCAAAAATATGGAGAAGGAGGCAGAACTAAAAAAAGTTGAAGATAATTGGACAGAAGTCAAAGTCGATTTTTGATGTGAGAAAAATGGATAATGCAATATCACAGGAAAGCAACGATCAATCAAAACTGTCTGGATTTGGACTAATTAAACAAAATAACGATGAGAAAAATGAGATCAATTTGAGTCACCAGGAGATAATTGATAATAAATTAAGGATAATTATTTTCTTACCAGGGATTGATAAGACAAGTCTTCAGATTCGCAATAGAGCCGAGGTATTAGCTGTTTCAGCCAAATACAAGGAACATATTGGACAGATTTTTCATCAATCTACCCCACTGGAAATTCGAATTAATCTGATTGTCAAGATCAATCCAACATCTACCCAAGCATCTTATGTTGATGGGATTTTAGAGTTGTATCTGGATTTAGTATAGATATTCGATTCTCTTGATTGTATCTTTCCTAATTGATCTAATCAATATATCCATACAATTTCAAACGACCTTTTTTGAAACTAGATATCACATTTACATTCTGTTTCATACATCTATCTCGCAGCTTCTTATCAAGCGTAACTACTAATCCCTTTTCTCTCTTTGCTGATCTTAATACAGCAATATCCGTGCCCACATATTCTCTCTTATCCTCATAGGAATTGAACTGGGACAGCATATTCATTGCCACGTTGGCCTGTTGTCCAATCTTACCCTTTTCAAGTAGTAATTCCATTATTTCATCCTCTACCATCGGATGCACAAAAATAGTGAATCCCCTGCTTATCAAGGCTCTTAGATCATCCTCAAGTTTTATGCCAATCTCGAATCCATGCATGAAAATATTTGTATCAACAAAAACGTGAAGATAAGTCATTTATTTCAAACCATCTAGGCTATTATTTTGATGTCAACTTCTTTGTAATCAACTATTTCTGCCCAACCTATGAGCCTCCACCGCTTGTTGAAGTTTCTAGATATGGCTATCTTGGTTTCGGGGAGAATGGCTATCTGTGGATTGACATCTACTAGAATTTTACCCTTCTTCAGTATGTCAGCTACATTGCATACTGCTGTGGCAGTTCCGATGGTGAGTAACAATTTCTCATTCCTGATCAGGGGTTTTACTGTGATATGTTCCTCAGATCCAACAACATTATCAAATAGATTGACTGCCAGTTCAAGTTCGCTAACTACTGGGGGTAGTTTCTCACCCTCCTTATATGCTGCAATAATTGATCCGGATAGACTATCTGATCTTGCCATGGAGGGATCGATGGTTGTTTGAATTCCCAGAAGACCTCCTGGAGTTGCTGTTTTGGAACGTCCGAAACTGCCAAGATTGATACTCTTTACTTGTGTTTTAACAGGTTTAAAAATTGTTTTCTTGCCCACTTTCTTCTTGAGTCCCGGTAAGATTACAATATCATCATCTACATTCATTTTACCCTGATAGACAGAACCTCCAAGAACTCCACCTCGGATACGTTTTGGATCTGTACCTGGTCGATTAATATCAAAGGATCTTGCTACATGCATACGCATTGGCGCTTCCAAATCTCTTTCAGGATCAGGAATAAATTCTTGCAGGGCTGCTAGAAGTATATCCAGATTTGCCCCGTGCATTGCACTCATGGGTACTATCGGTGCATTCTCAGCAATTGTTCCCTGCACAAATTCCTTGATTTGTTGGTAATTGATCATTGCCTCTTCACCATTGATAAGATCAATTTTATTCTGAACGATAACAATTTTTTCCACACCAAGAGCCGTTAATGCCGCAAGATGTTCTCTTGTCTGTGGTTGTGGGACTGTGGAATTAGCAGCAATTACTAGCATTACTCCATCCATAATGGCTGCACCAGACATCATCACCTGCATCAGGATCTCATGACCCGGTGCATCAACAAATGATACTCTTCTGACAACCTCTGTCTCAGATCCACATTTTGGACAGAAATCATCCACTGTCCAGCAATCTGGTTCGGGACAAGATGGGCATTTCAATATATCACAATCAGCATATCCCAAACGAATGGTGATTCCTCTCTTCAACTCCTCACTGTGGGTATCGGGGAAACTATCAGTTAGTAGTTTAATCAGGGTAGATTTACCCTCATCAACATGACCAGCGGTTCCGATATTCACTGAAGGAGGCATACGTTTTCGGTCTTTCTTAACCTTGGGTTCAGCCTTTTTAGGGGTTTTTTCTTCGGCTTTGGGTTTATCTACCTCTTCGGTTTCCTCGGTTTTCTTGGCCTTGGATTTTCTCTTCTTTGGCTTTTCTTCGACCTCTTCGGTTTCTTCAGTCTTCTTAGCTTTGGATGTTCTTTTCTTTGGCTTCACTTCGACCTCTTCGGTTTCCTCAGTCTTCTTAACCTTGGATTTTCTCTTCTTTGGCTTCACTTCGACCTCTTCGGTTTCCTCAGTCTTCTTGGCCTTGCTAGCACTTTTCTTGGGCTTTGCTGCGGTTTTAGTCGCAGTCTTTTTTGCCTTAGTTGCACGCTTCTTAGGTTTTTCAGCTACTTCCTCAGTCTCATCAGTCTTCTTAGCTTTGGTAGTACGTTTCTTGGGCTTTGCTGCGGTTTTAGTCGCAGTCTTTTTTGCCTTAGTTGTACGTTTCTTAGGTGCCTTTTCTACAGGCTCCTCTATCTTTTCTTCTTCTTTAGTAGCTTTTTTCTTGACTATAAAATAACAACCCCTATATGTATGCTAATTTAATTACTGACTAATTTAGTGGTTAATAGTATTTTATTAAGTACTTTGATCAATCACAAAATTAGATGTGATAATTCACGTAATATGTCAGTTTGTAAATTATCTATTGAAGATCTGTTTTACCCTTTTTAATTACTTTTACATTTAGTTGGGCAATATCATCAAGAATTTCAGCACCTCGAATTAACTTACGTTTTCTTGCACCTCGTCTTAATTTTCTGGGATTAAATCCAACAGTTCTCCTACTGAATAGAATTTTCCTTCTCTCTGTTCCGTCGATATCCTTTCTCATTGGAACACCATCGTGATCACTTCCTCCAGTAATTACTAGGGTGTAATCATTATATTGCTCATCAATTAATTCTCCGGAAAATTCATCGCCTACGTTTAAACCGTAGAAGGCTGATCTTTTATCATCATCAAGATTGAATTTTACCGTGCTACCATCACCTTTTCCGATGTTGAGTACAGTCTTATCTGCCATGACGTGTTATTCGTATGTTTTTTATTAAATACTTTGATTAGTTACACACCAATCAGATCTTATTTTGTTTTGTTTAACAATTTGATTCTCCAATCTATTACATATACTTCTAAACATAGTTCAAGCTCTCGATTGCAGGTTCATGACTGATTTTCACCTCTCCTCTAATTACTCTGAGTAGGTACTCAAGGGATTCAATCATATCCAGTATGATCTGTTCTTTGGTCATTCGATCTTGTTGTTTTGCGTTCAGCATAGTATAATATAGGATCGGCTTGTATATAATATTGGTAGGAACGATTTTTCCCACAATATTTTACATATTCATAAATATTTATTACTTCTGAGTGTTTCTGAAATCTACATGTAGTCTTAGGATTAGTCAATTTTGGCAGTTTTTCGTGTAAGTGTAGTAATAATTAACCATCTAATTGGTTGATCTGATTGGTGATTGAGTTCAGTTGATTAATTGCATCTTCAGGGTTGATCTCCAAATCTCCTTTGATTGCACCAACAAGTTGATTTATTGATGTGATCAGATCTAGAAATATTTTTGGTTTATAGTTTTCAGGTGGGTGATTAAGGTTCATCATAATATAATATAGGATCAGGAATATATAATATTGATAGGAACGATTTTTCCCACACATATGTATAATAATCTACATCAGATTTGCATGGAACTGCATCTGCTCCACATCGATTATTTCGGTCAGTGTTTTCCAGACCCCATCTAGTACAAGGCTTACCTCGTCCTCAGGATCGTATTTGTTTATAGGAACCTGATCGGCCAGTGCTAACTGAACTTCTTTTGAATATGGTATTTTACCAATTATGGGAACTGGTACCATTCTATTGTCACAAATTCGATGTACCTCAGTAGTCATCTTTTCATTGATATCAAACTTATTGATGACAACAGCCCGTTTTAATCTGAAATTATCGATCAAATCAAGGGTTCGATTGAAATCAGCAACTCCTGCAACGCTGGCCTCTACCACTACTATTACAAAATCACAACCAGTGATGGCACTTGTAGCGGGGCAGCCAGTACCTGGGGGTCCATCCACTATTAACCAGTCATAATTGTTCTCAATTGCAAATTCCTTGGCATCAACCCTGACCTTGGATACTAGCATTCCAGTATTTTCCTCTCCCAAGTATAGATTTGCATAGAATATATCCTTATCATAAAGTGTATCTGCGTGATGAATATCTCCTGCCTGGTGAGTTATCATGGAGATGGCTTGTTCTGGACATACATAGGTACATGTGGTACAGCCCTCACAATTGGAGGTAACAACCTCTCGTCTATCCTCAAGCTCAATTATGGAATTGAATACACAGGCTTCCTGACATAATCCACAGTTGGTACATAATTCTGGATCAATCTCAGCTCTCTTCATACCAATAAATGGTGTCTTGCTATGTTCATCTCCCAAACCAAGCAAGAATTGAAGGTTTGCAGCCTCAACATCTGCATCCGCACTGACATTATTCTTGGCAATGTAGTTTAATGCAGCTGATACGGTGGTTTTGCCAGCTCCTCCCTTTCCGGATATAATAACTACTTCTTTCATGCTGTGGCCTCCTGTACGGTTTCCAAAATAGTGTTCAGAACCTCGGTAAATTTATCATGTAACTCAGGAATTATATCAATCAATAATTCTCCACTGGAGTACTTTTCTGCAATAATTCTTTCAAATGGAATTTCAAGTAGAATAGGAATATTATTCTCATCACAAAATTCTCTAACAGGTGCCTTACCAATCGTTGATCTGTTAATCACAACACCGACAGGAATTCCCATCTCTTGTATTAATTTGTGAGCACGTCTGAGGTCATGCAATCCGAATACTGTGGGTTCTGTAACCAGTACCACATAATCGGTATCATCAACTGTCTCGTAAAGGGGACAACCTGCTCCCGGGGGACTATCTATGATGGATATGTTTTCAGGATCAATAAATCCCTTGACCTTACCAATCATTGTTGGTGTGATCATTTCTGTGATATCAAGCATCCCCTCGGTAAATTTGATTGGTCGATCTCTTTGGGATACTCCATGGTTGATATCTCCAAATTCCCTTGTTACTGGAGTAATAACCCCTTCCTCAGGACATACTGTCCAACAGGCAGCACAGGAATGACATAAAGTAGAAAGGAACATGATATTCTCCCCAGCATCAACCAGAGCACCAAATTGACAGGCATCAATACATTTGTCACATCGGATGCAAGCATCATGATCAATTTCAGGGATCAAAACTGTGGCCCTCTCGTTAACTACATCCTCTGGTTTCATGTAAAGATAGGCATTGGGGTTCTCAACATCACAATCTAGTAGATGTACTTTTTGCTTAACGACTGCACTAAGAGAGGTAGATATGGCTGTTTTACCAGTACCACCCTTACCACTTGCTACTGCTATCTTCATTGTACCACTCGGATCTAATTTCTTCCTCTTCCGCTTCCACGACCACTACCGCTTCCACCGTGTTTTCCATGGGATCTAACCTCACCTTCTGGATAGACAGGTAGTTCCTTGTTTGCTATTGCATCTGCGATCTTGTCCAATGTCAAATCATTTGATAGATATGCAGTTAGATTTGGATTATTATCAACCACCTGAACAGCTGTGTGTCCGAGCTGATCAGATATCATCACAGTAACTCCCTTTTTGGTAGCCCAGCTCAGAACTTTTGATGCTGCTCCGTGTTGGGAATCCTTGTGGGGATTTTCGACAAATTCAATTTCCTTGGTTTCAGTATCTATAAACGCAAAATAATCTGCTCGAGCAAATCTGGCACTTAATTTTGCTGTGGTGGTTTTTTCACTCATTGGTGCTAAAATTATCATGATATTCATATAATTTAACGCTTGATTTCATTTAAGTATCTAGATAAAACTAATTTATCAACATTAACAATATTCCGAAATTAATTCTTGATACCGAATACATGCTTATTTATAAGATTATATTATTGTAAAATTCCCAAAGAGATAATATTAATTGATTAAATTGTCATCGATGTTGCGAAATGAGGAAGAGAGATACAGCCTAAAGATCCTAAACCACATTAAAAGAGATATTAAATATAGTAATTGGATAATTTAGATTATAATTCCACTAATATTGAGATATTTTATATAAGTGCAATATCTTCAATATGTCAGAATTTGTAATACAAAATATTATTCTCTGATAATTTTCACTATTAATACGGTGTGCCAAGGATTCTTATACGACTGATGCATACTTAGTATATGGTTCAAAGAACTGAGCGGATCTGGTTACAAGCAAATTACAACCTAATGCAGTTCTCCCATAAATCAAAAAATCTATACAACTATGAAAATAAGTGTCAGTACAAAATAAAAAAAGGAATAACGAAGAAGAATGTCAACAAGACTCCGCTATTCCTAGATTGTCGTCTATGTCATCAAAAATTAATTAGTTATGGTTCGTGTTTGAAATTATAACACATAAAAGTAAGTGCAATACACTTTCACTCATGAAATTACTTCGATTAAATTATGCTCCTATTTCCTTGTTATACTTCCAATAATTTTTAACCAATAATTCTAACATCGAATTTGCAATTATATCGATTAATTCTAATAAGTAGAAAAATCGGGTAAATGTAAGCTTCAATAGAGGGATATACAATATATTTCATAAGTACGATCTCATCCATTCTCAGGGTCCCACCTAGCAGGTTCGACGACGAATTAACCGGAATTCTTTTAGAATTAGCACGGGACAGTCTTGAAGAACGAATATTTGAAAATTTGGGTTTCATAGTCGCTGTACTTGAGGCCGGAGGAATTAAAAGAGGTCGATTAATACCTGGAGATGCAGGTGCCTTCTATAATTGTGAATTCAAGGTTCTTTCCTATCTACCAGAGAGGGGAGAAGTAGTAGAATCAGAAATTGTTGAGCTAATTGATTTCGGTGCCTTCATCCGAGTGAGTAATCTAGATGCCCTATGTCACGTGTCACAGATGGCCGATGACTTCTTCAGTTATGAATCTGGACAGGACGTTTTGATTGGAAAGAAAAGCGGTCTAGCACTGCGTGTTGGAGACATTGTCAGAGGTAAGATTGTGGTCGTTGGATTACAGAGAAATGCCATCCGTGTCGGGATAACCATGCGGCAACCAGGATTAGGAAAGCTTGAGTGGATTGACCAATGGAAAGAAGAACAAGAAGCACTTCGAGAGGCGGCCTAATAAAATGAAAGCATGCAGACATTGTAGGCTTATTACATACGATAAGAAGAAGGAAAGATGTGATCACTGTAATTCCACTGATCTGAGTGGAGATTACTCAGGCATTGCAGTTATCACCAATCCTGAAAAATCAGAAATTGCCAAAAAACTAAATATCAATAAAAAAGGTCATTATGCACTAAAAGTTCGATAAATTATATTGAAACCTCATAACCTAATCTTGACACCTGAATTAAGAAAGACTTCAAAATCTCCTTCTGGTAAACTGATCAAGGGAACTATTGAAGAAACTAAACCCATATTACTTGAATTATTAAAAGGTACAAAAATTATTGTTGCTGTGGGTGATGTGACTGCAGAGGTACTGATATCAATTGGAATCAAACCTTATATTCTAATTACAGATGGGAAAACAAAGAGGGAGGAACTGAGTGAGTGGAAGCGATATGAGGGATATAAGGAGGTACGAGCAAAGAATGAGGCTGGTGAGATTTCGAAAGAGGCCTGGCTTTCCATACAACAGGCAATCTCTGATTTCTCAGATAATATAAGAACCCACCTGATGATTGAAGGTGAGGAAGATATGTTGGTGGTACCCTTACAAGTTGACCTACCCGACGGATCCATCATAATTTTTGGCATGCCCAATGAGGGTGCTGTGATTAGATCTGTTAATTCTGAAACCAGATCGTTTTATGTTGATTATTTATCTAAGATGAAAAGGTTAGATTGATTATTTCTTTTTATTTTCTGTATAATGACAAGACCCACAATAGAATCGATTCTTATGCTCCCCTAGGAAATAACCTGGACCACATTTTGGGCATTTTTTGAATTTAGCTTTTACAGTATCACCTGATACTTCAAAATATTTACTCATTTGTCTTCCTCCAGCAGGGAATTTCTCTTAAGAATGTGCTTGGGTTCAATTGATAGGGCAGCTGCTGCATCATCATATAAATTAGCTTCACCCATAGAATATTGGAGTCCGAATGATCCATCTATCTTTTTTAATATAGTTCTATCTCTTTCTGCATTTAACATGGCTGCTAATTTTGCAATCACAGTTTCTCTTGAGGGAGTTGCTGCTTCTTCGTGAGTTAACTTAAATTTAACCTCTACTCTTTTCAGAATTGGATTTTCAACCTTTTCAAGTATTTCAATTTCCATCTTAGAATTTACCTAACTTTAGCTTTTAAACTTCTAATTTAAAATTACTTATATTTTCCGGATTAATTTCTTCAAGTCTTAATCGAATGTTAATTTTAAGTCTTTAATATTTTTGATTCAGATGTTAAATTATAATTACATATAAAATCCAATATACAAATATCAAATTAAGTTGAAAAGAATAAGTGCAGAAATGGTTCTGTTTTTCACAATTGTGCTTCATTATATGTTTATCTTATTGATTGATACAAGAAATGTACATAAACTGAACTTACCTTCAACAGAGCTTATGACGCTAATACTTCTTTTGCTAATCTTACCTGAATCCATCTCTCAAATCCTTAGTATGGAAAAGACAGTAAAGAACCTGATTTTTGTGTTTTCAATTATTTTAGCCGTACTACTATCCATATTGAGGACTCTAGGGTATTCTGTAAGCATTACATCATTTTCAGTTGCCATTTATATTCTTGCGATTGGATATATTGTAGGTATTGCACTAATGAGGGATCCAAGTTATATTCTTTTGAGTATCACTCTATTATTCTCTCTTCTAAGCTTCATCGGTGAGTCTAATTATTTAACTGGGATAATTTGGGACAACTTTGGTTTGTTATTCGAATTAAGTGTATTTATGCTGATATTGACAGTGATTTATCGTGAAAAACTAAAAATATGGGAGTATTTACTTGTTGCTATGGGTGCAATAATTGGTTTTTTGTTGGGGATTGAACTTGCTAAGGGTGATTTGATTTCATTAATTATCAGAACCATTCTAGAACAACTTTTTAATGTTTCAGCTTATTCGACCCAATTTCTTCAGTACAATCATATCTTTGCAATTCATATAGCTGAGCTATTCATGGTGATCACATTGTTAATTATTAAATCCAAATCAATTGTCAAGATAAGTCTGGCAATGACCGCATTTGATGTGACCTATCCCATACTAGGTTTGATCCGTTTATTAGCAATAATTATGTTATTTAGGACTGAAAAGAAAACTGACGTAATTGATTGAATTGAGAAAGTTTGACAAAATTGAATTTGTGATCACTGAAAATTTATTAAGTAGTAACAGTGGATAAGTATATTCACTATGAAGGAATTATTAAGAGATAATGCAATCTATTTGGGTATATTCATGCTACCAGGTGGATCCATATATCTGGGCGTTATACTTTTAATGCGTGCGATTTTAAATAAAAGAAGCATTTCTAAATTTAACAAAGAAAAGATCTGATTTATTGTTCTTGTATCTCCGCCCATTGTTTAATTCCACTGATGAATGTATTATGTGGTATCGAGAGATTATAACCCTTGGAAGCCTGTAATGTCTGATTTGCCCTGTATTCATCCTGAACAATAAGTAAATTTTTTGTCCCCTCCTCGATGTCAAAAGTATCACCGAGGTTATTACTCAATACTACTGTTAACCAAGGTTTCAGGGATTTAATCAACATATTTATATGATCAATACCTCTACGATCCAGAGGAATGAGAATGGTATTATATTTTTTCATTGAAATCACCAGAGCTAATGGTTTGGTGGGATCTACCTTAATATTTTTTTTGCTTGTTTTTTCTTTTTGCCATTTCAATGGATTGAATAGATCAATCACCTGTTTCCCCACATTGAGTAAATTTGGTTTTTCCTTCTGATACTCCTCGAGATAGTCCTCACTTAACTCCTCTTTGTATACTGGATCGATATTCAACCCATCCACAATCTGTTCCTCATAACCAAGGGTCCTTAACTGGGTCACTGAAATCCCATGCTCCCTGAATTTTTCCTTGGAGTCTTTATTTGTGATAATTGGACGATTTGTGATCTCAGCAATTTTTATGGTACGCTGGATCATATCCGGATCAGATAACGAGGGTTCCATGGAGGCAATATGGGTCAAGCTTTCAGTATTTAGTCTGATCTCATCATCATCTTTCAAAGGTAGTTTGACATGACTATTTGGATTTATCAAGATGTGAAATCGCTTTTTTTTGAGTTTTCCACCAGTGAATATAATCTCATAAGAAAACTCAGGATAAGTTCTGATATAAATGACCATTCGTTAAACAAGAGGGGTATTGATAGATAAAAAAGCTTGGTATTTCTTTCTGACCAGTTGTGAGGGATATTAGTTGAAGTCGGGAAATTTGTTTTTAATATTGTAAAATAAAATAAAATGAATTGTTATACAATATCAAATTTCAAATGCACTTGAAATTTAGAAAATCTAGAATGTCTAAATCAGATGAATTAATCAAACTGGAAAGTGAAGTTGTATCACCAAACTACGCACCTATTCCAGCCGTACTCTCCAAAGCTGAGGGTATCTGGGTATGGGATGTTGATGGGAAGAAATACATGGATTGTCTATCTGCATATTCTGCAGTAAATCAGGGGCATCTTCATCCCAAAATAATTGGAGCCGCAGAGGATCAGATGAAGAGAATTACTCTGACATCAAGAGCATTTTTCAATGACCAGCTCGGTAAATTCGTCCAGAAACTCTGTGATTTTTCAGGATTTGAGATGGCATGTCCAATGAACACCGGTGCTGAGGCTGTAGAAACAGGAATTAAGGTGGCCAGGAGATGGGGATACTGGCACAAAAAGGTGGAGAAGGACAAGGCTGAGATTATCGTCTGCCAGGAAAACTTTCATGGCCGCACAACTACCATCGTGGGTTTCTCAACCGATCCCGATAGCTTCACAGATTTTGGACCATATCCTGCTGGTTTCGTAACAGTTCCCTTTGGTGATCTGGAGGCACTCGAGAAGGCAATAACTCCCAACACAGTTGGTTTCCTGGTCGAACCTATACAGGGTGAGGCTGGTGTAAAAATTCCACCCACAGGTTATCTTAAGGGTGCTCATGAGATATGCAAGAAACATAATGTCTTACTGATTGCAGATGAGATCCAGACCGGATTTGCACGAACTGGTAGGAATTTTTGTTTTGAACATGATAATATCAAACCCGATCTGGTTCTTGTGGGCAAGGCTCTTGGTGGTGGTGTAATGCCAGTATCCGCAGTTCTGGGGTCAAAAGAAATACTCAGTGTTCTGACTTCCGGATCTCATGGGTCCACTTTTGGAGGAAATCCCCTCGCATGTGCTGTGGGAACCGCAGCCATAGAAGTGCTGGAAGACGAGAAACTGGCAGAGAAATCATCAGAACTTGGCGCTTATTTTGTTGAAAAACTTGAAACATTATCCAAGGATATGATAATGGATGTGAGAGGAAAAGGTCTACTCATTGCAATTGAATTCACTGAAAAAGCTGGTAAGGCAAAGAAATATGTGATGGCGATGAAGGAGAAGGGATTGCTCGCTAAACAGACTCATGACACCATAATCCGATTTGCACCACCCCTGGTAATCAAAAAGGAAGAGATTGATCTTGCCTTTGGAATAATAAAAGAATCAATTGAAGAAATATTCACAAAATTATAGAATAAAATAAATCCATTTGAAATATAATTATTCAAGGATTTTAATCAATTCTCTGAAGGCAGAAACTAGTTTGTCAATATCATCTGGTGTATTATAAATATGAACTGAAATCATGGCCACTGAACCTATTCCAAGTTTATCCAATCCAATCTGACCACATAATTGACCCGAGTAGATCTCGATATCAAACATCTCATCAATCATTATTGTCAGATCTAAAAGATCAATATTGTCAATACTGAAAACGAGACTGGAATTAAAATCAGTGTTCATATTAGTAATAATTTTCACAGGTTCAATTGAATCGAATTCTGAGGCCAGATACCTGATCAGATGAGTTTGATGATCTTGATAATTATCAATCCCTTTTAGAAAGTTGATACTTTCAACCAGACCAAGCAAAGCTGGTATATTCGGTGGGGATATCTCAAATTTTTCAATTCCTGATACAGTATGCAGTTGAGATTTGTTTATATCCCTAATAGTCCCTGATCCTGCAGATTTGGGATCTAAAATGGTAATTGTTTTTGAATCTATGTAAAGCAAGGAAACACCAAGAGGTCCCAATAAGTTAACATGACCATCTATAAATGCAATATCCGCACAACTGATACGATTGGTGATCCTTGATAGATCCACCATAAACAATCCACCCTTGGCATGAATAATTTTTGCAATACCCTCGATATCTCTGGTGTTACCAAATATTGGAGAAACATCATTTAGTATCACAACGGTATCAGGATCAACATTTTCCCCAAGAAAATCAAGTATCTTCTCCTCGCTATCAATCCAGAGATGGGTTTTATGTTGGAGTTGGATGATTGGTGATATCAGCTGAACAGGATCAAAAATGGAGGTGATGAATTTATTGTACTTGGTGGGCAGAGCCGATAGCACCATTTGAATTGCATATTCCTTGCTGGGCATAATCGCCAGTTCATCAGATCCAGTACCTAGATAGTTGGAAATCACCTCTATTGAGTCATGATATATCCTACTGGTTTTTCTCAGACTCCCATAGATACCCTTCCTTATAATTGATGGCAGTCCGAGAGCATCTAGTTGAACATTTATTGAGCTCAGGGGTTGTAATCCCTGGTGGTAACTATCCAGGTATATTTTATTTCTTGATTTGAAAAATTCTAGATCGATAAATATCCCCTACTTGAAAGGAAAAATCTCTATTTTTTATCCAGTGATAATCTACCACTTTGCAACAATTCAATGATCTGTTTACCTATGGTTTCAAAAGCCTCATTCACATTCAATCCAGTTTTTGCACTGGTTTCCATGTAATGAATCTTAAATCCCTTCTTGATGGTTTTTCTGGATAATGCCTCAGCATACTGAACTCCCATCTTATTTGATACAGAATCCTTGTCTCGCAGATCGGATTTATTGCCGAGCAAAATGATCGGGACCCCCGGACCACGGCCTGAGTTGCGCCAGATCTCCTCAATCCAACTAGTCACATTCATGAAGCTCGATTTGCGGGTGATATCAAATAACATGAGTCCTCCCAATGCACCACGATAGAATCTAGCCCTAACATTCTTGAATGTCTGTTGCCCTGCTAAATCCCAAATCTGGTAGGTTACATTTTTACCATCAATTGGTTTTACATAAGAAGCGAAATCTGCACCAATTGTCATGAGGTGAGAGGTATTAAATCCTCTACCCATAAATCGGTTTCTGAGCGAGGTTTTTCCCACAGCTCCATCTCCAAGGAGTGCAATCTTCAAAAAGTATTCGCTTTGATTATCTGAGCTCACAATAGTTCAATTCCTTTTTCTGTAATATTAAGTTTTGTTAGTGTTTAATCATCGATTGATCGATAATAATGATAATATTATTTGATTGAGTTTAAGTCAACCGAACGGCATAATTTTAACTGAAATAAAACTAATTTATTTCATTATTATATTTTGAATCCATTCTTTTTTAATTTGAAGGGGACGCAGATATCTCATGGAAGAGTTAATGTTCATTACTTCAAATTCCCACAAGTATGAGGAGTTCAGTCACGCCATAGGTAAAACTGAAATTATGGGGAAACATTACAAGATGAAATATATCGAGGTCCAGGCAGATACCATTGATCTTGTAGCCATGGCCTCAGCCACTCAGATAGCCAGTTACATGTCCAAACCATTTGTAATCGAGGATTCAGGAATCAGTATTGATGTCTTATCTGGGTTTCCAGGTCCATATTCATCATTCGTTTTCCAGACAATAGGTAATCAGGGAATTTTGGATCTGATGCGAGATAAGGAGCGGAGATCAGCATCATTCAGATCTGTTTTCATATTATTTGATGGGATTGAATTTCATAAATTCACTGGAGAGTCACAAGGTGTGTTGGAAACCACTCAAAAGGGTGATATGGGATTTGGATATGATCCTATCTTCGTACCATATTGTAGGGATGGAACTCTTTGTGATAAGACATATGCTCAACTTCCAATTGAACTAAAAAATGAACT
Organism: Candidatus Heimdallarchaeota archaeon; assembly: GCA_030668165.1. Taxonomy (GTDB): domain Archaea; phylum Asgardarchaeota; class Heimdallarchaeia; order Heimdallarchaeales; family Kariarchaeaceae; genus JAJRQD01. The sequence continues at coordinate 741 of DAOUUM010000022.1, read as the reverse complement.
TTCACATCGTGGAAAATCTTTAGAAAAATTAATTGAATATCTGAGTAAAGAGTAGAAGACTTTACTTTTTATTATGCTTCGACTAGGGTTTCTTCGAGTTCGTTCTCTTCGGGTTCGTTCTCTTCGGTAACTTCAGTAACAGTCTCTGCTGGTTGACTTCCCTCGGGGAGTCTGATTACCTTGACCTTAGCAATGTCTAGTACTTTGATTGAAAAATTATCCTCTGCTACTGGGAAAAGCTCTGATCTGAGATTTCCATTGAGTAGTTCATCCACAAATGCAGGGAAGGACATCTCTGCCAATCTTTCTTCCAAAAATGCATGCATATCTTGCCTCATCTGTTTCTTGACCGATTGGGCTGCTCGCTTAGGAGTCACCGCAAATGTGGTCACGCGGACTTTAGCTCCATCGTTTAGTCTTAGATTAAAAATTCCCTCAATCTTTGATCTGTGATTTCGGATCTGAGCTCGTTTGAAATCACGTGATAATTCATATTCATGGAATTCTGTTCTTGCCAGATGACCGTCAACGGCTGTGATCTTGAATGTGAGATGATAGTTAAGATCCTTATAGTTATTAGTAAGATCCATGAGGGTTATCTTGATTGAACGGCCAATTACTCCTTCGATTTCATTGGTTGGAGTTCTTCCAAGAGACTTATCATCAATATATATTGGGGCTCTAATATCTGCCCATACTTTATTTTTCCAGCGATCAACTGATCCTGCTGTTCGGCGTCGT
>DAOUUM010000233.1 GCA_030668165.1 Candidatus Heimdallarchaeota archaeon | reverse complement strand
CTATGGAGTAAGTGTTTACTCAGATGATCCTAGATTAACTGATAATAACTATCCAGTAAATGATCTGGGGCCTGTAACTGACTTCAATGTTAGTTTTAGTTTTAATTTCCTAGATGATGATGCTGATATTGATTCACCTTACATTTGGGATACAAAAGTTCGAAATTATACCTATGCAGATACTGGATTTGGTAGTGAAGGATGGAATTGGGATTATGAAGGTATTCCCCTATCTGGAGATATTCCCTTTGTTGTTGCAGTTGACGACAGACCCGATGGAGGCGAATGGTGGGACGGAACCGATTGGTTACCCAAGTTCCCATCATCTGGTGTTGCTGATGTAAATGCAACATTATTCAGAAATGATGCTCCTATCAATCATGATAGATTCCTCTTTACAGTGGATGATTTTGTTGCCAATGGATCATGGTATGATATGCCAGATATTGAGGCATGGACCGGTACTATTAGCTCTGCTGAGATTCCAGATGGAGAATGGCAGATTTGGTTTGATACTCTCGATGCTGCAGGTAATTTTGGTTCAGGCAGTTCCCGTACCATAACGATTGATAATTATGAAGGAACTACTGCATCAGTGATTGACTGGTCTAGCTCACCCGCAGATGGTACTGCAATAAGAGATATTGTGGATATCAATTTCACCATAACTGATGATATTGGCTCATATATTGCTATTGTTTGGGTTGGTTTTGGTGGTTTCATTGTTGATCCCTACCTAGTTGATGGTAATGTTGCCTATTATTCCTTCCAAGTTGATACATTATTTGAGGTGGAGAATGCTCCGCTAACAATAATGATTGAGACACTCGATATGGATGGATTCTGGTCAAGATCTGACAGAGATTACACCGTGGATAACATTCCAATTGGTAACGCACCAGTATTTGGCACTATCACTCCAGTTGATGGTAGTGAGTTCAATGCATCAATCAATAATATAATTAGATTTGAAGTTGAGGTCACTGATGATTGGGGATTGAAATACGTAAAGGTATTTCTAGACGATGGTTCCAATGTTAAGGAATACAATTTGGCCTATGATGAGGCTTTGGACATCTACGTTCTTGATCAAGATGTTTCAACATGGAATCCAGATGTATATGAATGGTACATTGTGGTTGAGGATGTGGATGAGAATACTCATGTTGTTGCATCAGCAACTCGCACTCTCACTCTCGTCGGAGATGCCCCATTAATTGAGGACACCGAAGATCCCTACATTACAGTAATATCACACGACAGTGGTGATTCAGTTACCGGTAATGCAGAATTTAAGGTTGAAGCTACTGACGATGTTGCAGTTCAACAGGTTGTTGTCACTCTACCAGGTGATACTGAAAAAGTGATGACCGAAGATGCTGGCGTATATTCATACACATGGGATTCTGCATCTGTTGTGGATGAGACCTACTCGATTAAATTCACAGCCAAGGATACCACTGGTAACGAGGCCTCAGTTTCATTATCCATTACAACAGATAATGGTAGAACCGAGGATGTCCCTGATCTTGGATTGCCTGGTTTTGAACTATATATCGCACTGATGGCAATCTTCATCACTATACCTATAATAAGAAAGAAACGAGTCTAATAAGCTCCCTCAAATTGATAATTCGAATATAAATAATTCAAATAGTATGCAATTAATTTAATTATTATACATTAGATCAAAATTTTTGAATATTAAATAACAATTTTACAAAAATAATGACAAATTCTTAAACCCCATGTTCAAGCCATGTTATATTTGGAGGCTGTAAACATTAGTAATAAAGATGAGGAGCTGTCATTTTTTGATTCTTCACTAATTGATCGAGTTAATTCAATGTTTGAAAAGGAGATTCCTTTTCCAACAGAAATGTTTGAAGCATTGATAAAAAGAATGAGAAAGGGTTGGTTGACTCGAATTTATTTCACAAAGGGAAGACATAATCTGGTTTTACCTGCCTGGTTATTGGGTAAGCTAGGTCCCAGTGGAGATGCAATGCATGGGATTCATGGACTACCAATACTAACAAATACTGATCTTCGCTCTTACTATGCATTGGGAAGCCCGGATTCTCTGAGAGAACCCGTGGTTGATCATAGAGGAGGGATCATACCCATTCCTGAATCGTATACCCTGATTTTTGGCACCTTGATTAATAATAAACCCCAGTACACCTCTGAGGCTGGAGATATAAATGTTGAGCTCCATGAGGAGGGCTATCCCATGGTAACAGTAACCTGGGTAATCGATGATGATCAAATGATCTATGATGTATTTGCTGATCGGGAGGATGATATTGAAGCCTTATGCATTAGTGTTGTGAGAGGATTTGCCAATCATCCATTATTCCTCAGTTTATGTCCTCTGGATCAAGATGGGGTTACTGAAGTTCCAAAAATCGTTTATGACAACAAGACCCTTGTTCTCACCCCTGAAAATCATCCTAGAATTAAAATATCTGAACCTGCAATAAGATCAGTAACACTTCCATTGGCCAAGGGACACGCAGGCAGGATTATCAATAAATCAACAGCTAGTTCATATAATGCTACATGCGATTCTAAAAGTGCTTCATGGGCAGCAATCTTTCCTGTGAGATCAAATCCTTCCTTTGTGATACCTCTAAACGATATAGATAAAATACCTGATTTCTTCCCTGATGATGATGATATTGAGGAAAAGTGGGAAGAATTTGTGGAAACCTTACCAAAATTGGATATCTCTGATGATAGGATCGAGGACTTGTTTAAGAACAGTATAATTGTACTCAGATTATTAACAGATCTCGAGGAATCAACAATCACTGTTGGTCCATCTGTACAGGAAAAATGGTGGTTACCAGCTCTGACCTTCCAGACTATGGCTCTTGATCGAGTGGGAATGGCAGAGTGCTGTTCCAGACCCATTTTAAACAGTTTACTTGATCAGATTGATAATAATGGTCTATTAAATGACAACTCACAGTGGGATGCTCAAGGAGCACTTGTTCAGGCAATCACACATCATTTCTTTATCACCAAGGATTATAATTGGTTAGGCGAGAAATACTCAACCCTGAAACGAATCGGTGATTGGGTTCTCAGGAATAAGAAAAAACAGGAAGATTCCGAGGATCCAAAGATAAAAGGATTGATGTCAGAGGGGATAGCACCCTGGTTCGATCCGCTTTATTGGGAAAATGATTTTTATTATTCTAATAATTTCTGGTCTGCATCAATACTGAAGAATCTATATCTTCTTGGCTCTGAAGTTGGGAAGCATGGAGAGGCAGAAAGATACCATGTGGAGTATATCAAGTTCCGACAGGATATCGATGATACCATCACCTTGGCAATGGATAACAAGGATTTCGTTCCAGCAGGACCATACAAAAATGATAGTGCTGAACTGATATTCAATATGTTTGCCTACTACCCCTTGAAATTACATACTCCCGCATTTATGCCTCTGGTAAAAACCTACGATCATATTGTCAATAACTACATGCATGAGGGTGGCGTTTTGATTGATCAGCCTTGGAATGCTTTTGGTGCATCTTACACCATAATAATGGGGCAGATCTCAAGGTATCTCGAAAAATATGATATTATCCCAGAGATAATTAACTTCATGATAGACAATAAAACCAATGATCAGGGATGGGCAGAGGGTATATCTCCAAAGACAAAGAGAGGTTCTGTGGGTGACTCGCCAAATGGTTTCGTTGCAGCTCTCTGGGTTAATTTTATACTAGATATGATTGTGGAAAATCAATTTGAAGATGGTCCCATTTTATTAAAAGGTGCACCTAAACATTGGTTGGAAACTGGGATTTCGGTCAAGGATTTCATTGGTGTAAATGAATCTAAGATCTCTCTTGAGGCAAAACTCACTAAAAATATCCTTACAGTAAAATGGGAGATTGAGACTGATGATGAGATACTACCGTATATCAGCATACCATATCAATTGGAAAAAATTCCATCAAACTTATCTCAAATAACCTCATCCCTATTTAAATTACCAAAGAAGAGTGGAGAACTTAAATTGAAATTGAAATTATAAAGAAATATAATTCTCGTGATTTAATTTAAAATGATGAATTAACTATTGCCATTATTATCAAATGTTTACGTGATTTATTAATTAATTACTTTAAGTAATTTCTTTATTGCAAGCCCATGACGACATTCATTGTTCTTGCATTTCTCATTGGTTGTGCCGAATTCTAGGCCCCATTCACGGACCTTTTCAAGAACGATAGCCAATTTTTTACCGGCAGAATTCAGATCATATCTGACTTTTTTGGGTTTGTCAGGATTATCAATTTGATTCAGTACTTTGTAATCAATCAGGAATTTTAATCTCATGGAGAGCATTCTTGGACTGATTTCAGGAATTCTACTAGCAATCTCAGAAAAACTAAGACTACCATCTTCGGTGATAAATTCTAATATGATATTTGGTGCCCATTTACGAGAAATGACCTCAAGTGCTTTTTCTATTGCACAATCTTCTTCGATAGACCTAGATAGTTTCATTAAACTAAGTTTATTAAATTACTATAAAACTACTCCCATATTCGCAAAAAAGTATAGTAATTTTTCCTATTTATTTGTAATATTATTACTATATTAGTTTAAGATGTGTGGATAACACCTTCACAAAGCAAATATCCATTTGATTATCTTATTTATTGAAAATAAGTTAAATAAATTTAGTAAACATTTCTTAAGTCCGAATTAGTGATTGCAATATTAATTCTTTGTTTGTATCAATCACCAGTATTCAGTGCTAAGTTTTCACTCTGTTTGCTTTTTTTTGAAAATTTATTTCTAAATTTATTCTTCATATTATAAGCAAAGTGCCAAATGTAGCCAAGAGGGGTCCAGAATATCACACCTGCAAATAACCATTCAATAAACTCCATATATCTCTTGGGAAAGGACGAGTCAGCTTCTTTGTTGTATCGCTCATGTAGTTCCTGATCAAACTCAAAACCTATCTTCAGCTCTTCAAAATGACCCATAACACGTTCATGTGCGGAATAACTCACTGTAGTCAAGTGTTCCCACATATCCTCAACTCGACATTGTTCATATTCAGATTGAACAGTTCCATTTGTGAATGCACGAACGTGGTGTTCAATTACTCTGCCATTTCTATTGCATTTCTTGACAATTCCCCAAAGCTGTTTAGGACGCACGATCTGCAAAAATGTCCAGGTATAGCCCTGTTCAATAAGATAATCCTTGTATCTCGCGATCTCTTTTGGGTCAATCATGAGAGGAACATGGTTGGGAAGTTTATCATTCACTAATTTGAAGGACACTTTCACATTCAAAAGGATTAGCAATGATTACAAAACAATCTACACAAAGAATAAGTTCACAAATCATTAAAACAAGAGGTTTAATCTGTATTTTGATGAAAAAAGGGGAAAATCTGAAAAATAATATTTATTCAATTTATTTTT
>DAOUUM010000332.1 GCA_030668165.1 Candidatus Heimdallarchaeota archaeon | reverse complement strand
CCACACCAATTAGTTCTTACTATTCCTCGGTTATTGGCGAGTACATCAGTTAACTCATCCATGTCTGCTGCCTCTCGCATCGATTCTTCAAGGATTTTATCTGCCCTGGATTTGAGATTGCTTGATACTTCCTCAAATATCTTGGGAATGAATTCTCTCAAATCATCAATGGCCACACCCTCTTTTGCAAGGGTATCTCTTCTAGCTGTAAAAACAGATGATTTGGCGAGATCTCGAGGACCAATTTCTAGTCTCAGAGGAACCCCTTGCATCTCCCACTCGGCAAATTTCCAACCAGGTGTATGACCATCACGATCATCTAGATGTACACGATAGCCCAATTCTTCAACCTTGGTTTTCAAATCATTACAGGCAACAAGTATTTCTTTTTCTTTCTTACCCTTGAATATAATTGGAACAATCACTATCTGGATAGGTGCAAGCATTGGTGGAAGGATCAAACCCTGATCATCACCATGAAGTGATAGTATGGCTGCGATTAATCTGGTGCTAAATCCATATGAGGTTTGATGTACAAATTTGGTCTCTCCATCCTTATCCAGGAATTTAACATCAAATGGTTTGGCAAATTTTTGACCAAGATGATGTGTTGTTCCCAACTGCAACACTCTGTTGTTTGGTAAGGGTGCATCATAAGCAATAGTATATTCTGCACCTGGAAATTTATCATGTTCAGGTCTTCTGAATACCATATAGGATAGACACAAGGCATCAAATAATTTCTGATAGATGGTCATAGATTCCTCCACCTGTTTCGCTGCCTCTTCAAACGTGGCATGTGCGGTGTGTCCTTCACTCCAGAAAAATTCTCTGTCACGTAGTAGTGGACGAGTGTTTTTGGTATCCCAGCGGATTATATTTGCCCACTGATTTATCTTAAATGGAAGATCTGCGTGACTATGGATCCATTGTGCAAACATATGATACATAATTGTCTCAGAGGTTGGTCTAAGTGCAAATCTCTCATTTAGATCTGTTTCGCCTACTTGGGTGACCCATGCTACTTCAATTGAGATACCGAAATGTTCCTTCTCCCTTTTCAGAAATTCCTCAGGAATAAATAAGGGGAAATAATAATTTTTGTGACCTGTGGCCTTGAATTCACGATTGATGAATACTTTAATGCTTTCCCAAATTTCGACTCCATTTGGCATCAGCACATTGGAACCTTTGATTGGTGTACGGTTGTCTACAATTCCTGCTCTCTGAATTACTTCAGAGAACCAATTGGAAAAATCGGATCGGGGGTTGTCAAGTGGCATATGCTTTTCCTCCAAAAATGGTATTAACTGAACATCGATGACATAATAAAGAAAATTTAAATCTGAAGTATTCTAATCTAATTAATTTCTTGAACTTATTTTGAACCTGTTGGAAGGTATTCACCGGGTAACATTCAGTCTCCAAATCTTCAAAATACTGTATCCTTCTTAAATAATCTGTTTATTTACAAATATACTAGCTAGATGGGGAACAATATTTAATTCATGAATTGATTGAAAATTAGGATAAGTTGAAAACTGGAAAATTAGCTCAAGTCAGGGAATTTTTGGCATTAGAACCATACATTTTGAGTCTATTTATTGCAATATTTCTTATTACTCTGGGAGAACAGTTGTGGGTTGAATTTCTACCAGCTTATTTCATAGCACTTGGTGGAAGTTACATACTACTGGGCTCCTTCAAATCATTTGCCGATACTCTGGAGGCATTTTCTCAACTTCCTGGAGGAATGATATCTGACAAGATTGGGAGGATTGCATCAGCTATTTTATTCCTATCAATGGCTGTACTCGGATATATTACCTATTTAATTGCCCCCTCTTGGCAGTTTCTATTTCTTGGAATTGTATTGGTTCAGGGAACAGCAGGTCTACTTCAACCAACGGTGTTTGCTTTTATTGGAGATCAATTACCAGCTGAAAGGAGAACAAATGCATTTTCTGTTCAATCGATTTTGAAAAGATTACCCATTGTGATCTCACCAGCCATTGGTGGATATATCATAGGAAAGTATGAGATATTGGAAGGTGTGAGGATTGGACTGGCAGTATCGGTGATTTTGGCCATTGTCGCAATTATTATACTCTCCAAGGCAAGAAAACAAATTCAAACTAGAAAATTGAATCAAGAGATTGCAAATCCATCTCCTGCAGAGTTTAATGATACCCATTTCTCAGATGTCCTTCCTCACAGGCTCCGCTGGTTGCTCGTGGCCGATTCTCTTGTTAGATTTGGAAAAGGGGTTGTAGCAGCATTTATCGCAATTTTTACCATTGATCTTGTTGGACCGGAAAAATTTGGGATCTTAATTTCGATACAGATGACTGTTTCAATACTGTCATATCTACCTGCTGCATGGATTGTTGAAAGAGTGGGGAGAAAACCAGTAATAATAGTTTCTTTCATATGTTTTGCATCAATGCCAGCTTTGATCATATCATCAACCAGTTTTGCATGGTTAATATTGGGTTTTTCAGTGGCTGGATTCAGAGAATTTGGTGAACCTGCAAGAAAAGCATTGATTGTAAATCTGAGTCATTCTGAACTGAGGGGAAAATCAGTTGGTGTGTATTATACCATAAGATCAATGGCAGTGATTCCTGCAGGAATTCTTGGGGGGATAATCTGGACTAATTCTCCGATCCTGACTGGTTATGTAGGTACTGCTGTTGGTTTGCTAGGTCTATTAGTTCTGATTTTTCTGGTTTCTGATACAATTGCTAATGCAGATGAGTAATAATTCAACTAGCTTCAATATTGTTAAATATCAGATAAGAATTCAATAGTATAATGAAATTCTTCCTTATCACTGGTCCTCCTGCAGTAGGCAAAATGACTGTGGGTAGGGAATTAGGCAAATTAACTGGATGTAAATTACTTCATAATCATATGACTATTGAATTGGTTCTTCCATTTTTTGAATTTGGCAGCCCAGCATTCACTAGATTGGCAGGTGGTTTCAGAACACAGATAATGGAGGAAGTTGCAAAGAGTGATCTTGAGGGCCTGATATTTACCTATGTATGGGCATTTGATCAGAATAAAGATCAGGAATATGTCAATAGATTTACCTCCATATTTGAAAAGGTAGATGCTGATATCTACTACATTGAGCTTGAAGCTGATCTAGATGAGCGATTGATTAGAAATAGAAATCCTGATAGGATAAAAGAAAAACCTTCCAAACAGAATACTGAATCGTCCGAGAAGAGATTATTGGAGAATGATGTAAAATATGTTCTAAATTCTCCTAGAGATTTTAAATTCAAACATAATTATCTTAGAATTGATAATACACATCTTGAAGCCGAAACTGTAGCAATAATGATATTGGAAAAATTTAATTTAAAATAGAAAATATTATTAATTTACCTAACAGATTTTCTTTTCCTCAAATATACGAGTGGGATGATAAGTACAGCAAAGGAGATATTGAAAGATAAATCCTCAAGAAATCCCCCATCCTCTTCAAATTCATTATTTTCTAGGGTAACAACAGATTCGGATTCGTGATAGTTCTTATCTGCATTACCCGAGGCACTATTCTCCACCAATGTAACATTTCCACTCTCAAGAACTGCAAAACCCCTCTCACCATTATTATTGGCTGTATTGCCGATAAAATAGCTATCATATGTCTCAGCAATAAAGAATCCATCATCATGGTTATCATTGGCTTTATTGTCTTCGAAATAATTGTTAATCGAAGTATAACTGAGTATACCATCTCCACTGGAGGTAACAGTATTTTTATTGATAAAACTATCCTCAGTACTTGTAATTTCTATACCGCCCCCCAGTTCTGAATCACTAACAGTATTTCCCTCTACAAGACATTGGTGGGCAAAAGAAAGGGATATTCCTCCGAGCACAAAGGTGGTAACAGTATTTTCAATAATCTGTAGATCAGTGCTTGCTATGCCCACATCTATACCGGTTGTACTATTTATCACAGTATT
>DAOUUM010000198.1 GCA_030668165.1 Candidatus Heimdallarchaeota archaeon | reverse complement strand
TGATTTATATCAATATCATAGCATTCATTCTAGTCGCTGTGATATTTAAAAATTCAGGGGCATCCACATATGAAGGCTCATATCCACTATTTAATATTGATGATTCATTATTTGCCACCACAATTGCTGTAATACTTATAAGCATAGTATTTGGGATGATAATTTCAAATCTGATCAATTATTTAGCATTGGATAACAGGGTGATCTCCTCTATTTTTGCCTTTCCTCTCACATATTTTGTGTTGCTTCTAACTCCCATAGCTTACTTTGCCAATAAACTTCAACAGGATGTGGTACTAATCTATGATGCTTCACAGATGCAGACCTTTGCGGATTATTTTCATCTGATCCGATTTATAGTATTTATAATCACATTATACGTATCAGTTATAATTATTCGCGATTTTAGTAGCCAACAAATTACATCGCCAAATAAGATGATTAAACGCTCTCTGATTGTAGTTCGAGAAAAAATAGCATGGATTGTGAATTTGATGATTTTTGTTTCAGCTGCAACCAATGTACAATTTGTTTACAGAAATATACTTCGAGCCATTATATATCTTCCTTCAGATTATTTTCCTGAAGGAGGTTCTGATATTCTATCTCTTGTATTTACCATCACTATTCAGATGTTCATTATTGAGATGATAATTATAATCGTAACCAAACTAATTCCATCATCTAAGGATAATTTAACTGTTGAAGATGCTTTGATTGTGCAAAAGGAGGAGAAGAGTCACTTGATTGCCATAATCTCTGCAATTGTTTTTGTATTTTTTGCGATATACTCTGTACTTCTCTTTTTAATGTTGCAAAATCCTGCATCCGCACAGATGCAAACACTATTATTTGGTTGGAAAAATCCAAATTTTCATGATTTTGCTGTGTCAAATCTTCCACCAAATTCCGAATATGTATGGGGTACTGATGCATATGGTAGAGATATATTTGCCCGAACCATTTTTGGATTTGGTCTGATGATTTTCTTCAGCTATACCACTGCATATGTTAAATATGCAATATCGTTAGGTATAAAAAATTCATTCAAGGGTGATAAGATCCTTCTTGGTGCGGTATTCTCCATAACCAAAGGTATGCCTTCATTTCTATTGGCAATAATTGTATTTGCCACATTAATCTTTATTGTCTCACCCACTGGTTACAGTCTGATTGGTACATTAATTATTTATATTATTGTTGGTTTGCTAAATATTGGGTCTGGATCTGATAGAATTAATGAGAACAGTAAATTACTGAGTCCATTTAACAATTATATACTGTATGAAACCAGCTCGTTTATGTTGCTTTACACATTTTTGAGCCATATGGGTTTTGGATCATCTACTTATCCATATGGTGATTTTGCAAATACCATAAGTAATTCCCCTCTTGAACGTTGGTGGGGATGGGTATATCCCTTGGTACTGCTGATTATCTCTCTTATCTTACTAAGAATTGTAAAAAATAAACCTATCAATAATGATGCATTGATATCTGAAGATTAAATATTTCGTAATATAATTATTCCAGATTATTCTCAAAATGAAGGGCAAACTCACAGTGTTCATCTCCATTTAGAATTGATTTTTCAATTGTACAACCAATAACTGGTAAATCCAGCACTGTCTCCCATAGTTGTCTCGCCCAACCTGCAGCTCGGTAGCAGAATATGGGATCAATATCTGGGTTCTCACAATTGGCAACCAGTATACAGAAGCAGTAGTGTTTGCGTTTCTCATCAAAAGTTTTTGCCTCCCTGTATTTATCATTTTGTCTCGGGGTCTTGCTGGTATAAATGATATTCCCCTCAACTCTTGGCTCAGATACCCAGGGCTGAGCTCCAATTCTCATTTTGATAACCTCATGAATGTCTTGAGTTTCATGATATTTGTCCCTGTATCTTTTCATCTCTGCAAATGGTCTGGTGAGTGCAATGTTGGACAGGATCTCAAATTGCTGATGTTCAGTACTGTGTGCTTTCAATTTTTCCAGGGTTCCTTTTACCCAATCCTTTCTATCAGAGATAACAATCAATGGGGTGATCTTTTCATATCCCTCTGATATACCCTCAGCAAGCCCCTCTCCAAGGAATTTAATCAGATTTTTACGATAGAGATATATCCACATATGAATTGATGCCTGTATCTCAGTAATATTATTCTCGGGATTATCACGATCTATGGTTTTTAGAACCTCAACCAGTTCCATTCCAGGTGAGATCCCATTCTTGTACATTAACTGATATACCTCACTTATCTTCTCACGCAGGCTCTCATTATTCCCTTTGTGCATGGTGGCCAAAAATTCATTATAGCCTAATTTTCTGGTAGTTATTCTATCTATCTCAATTGCCTGATTGACTGGATATCCCAGTTCTGCATCAAACCCATCCACTGGTGTATCATAATGGAAGATCAGGGTTAAATCCCCATTACGAATATCAGGATCAATCACATCAAGTTCATCAATAATTGGGTGAAGATCTTTCCTTTCCTTGATAGTTTGTCTGATACTAGCAAATAGGGTTTCCTCTCTTATATGATGGTATATCTCGCTCATTGCCGGATCAAAGTTAAGGACAAATATATAGTTTTTAGAAGAGATAAAAAATAAAATATTATTTTTATAGTAATTCTTTTGTATTATTTTGGGTATACTCGTTAATTATTGCGCATAACTCTCAGAGGCTAATAATAGAAAGTAGTATCGCGTGCGAATGGGTGTAAATGGTATATAGTTACATTTCAAAAAATATAACGCGACAATCCCAAATTGCTGATTGTTACTGTTTTAAGAAGTCGCGTTAGACTCTCTGAAAATGGGATATATCCCTACATCATCCTCTTACATTCGCGTTCATCAGTATTTTTTCTATCATAAATCAACTATGCGCAATTCTATTTTCACATTATTTCGTATAACTGGATGATGAATATTTAATCACAAATCATATTTTACTATATTATTGGTTTGAAAACATGAATTATACGCAATATTGCAATTTTACTCCATGAAATATTGAAATCTCTGCGCGCTTTTTGTATTTTATGATTTCAAGATTTGAAAGTAAAAAAATTTAAAATAATTCCCAGATTTAGATCTTTATCTGGTACAGATTAAAAACTGCCACTTCTTTGTATCCAATCGCTTGATTTAGAGACAATATCGCTTCATTCAGCTTTGCATTTCCTGTAGAAATAAATTCCGCTGCTGGATAATTCTCATTGATATGGATCAGCATCTCAGCTTTTAACCTCTTACCCAAACCTCTTCCACGATATATTTCTCGGACTCCTGTCAAATCTTGTCTCACAGCTTTGGGTTCTTTTGGATTATATCTGATCTCCGTTAATCCACTGATCTCTCCACTTTTCTCTTTGGTAATCATAGTAATCCATTTGGTACCCTTATCTCTATTCTCTTTCTCATACTCTCTTCTCATTTCAGGAGTAAGGACATTAGTGCCCTCTCCTCCCCAAGGTGCCTGATTTTCTGTTTCGGAATGTAATATTACAAATTCCTCAATTCTATCCTCAGGTACTTCAAAAAATAACTGGATCTCAACATCATTTGCTTTTGTTTTACTTTGCTCTATCCACTCATTCATCAACCCCCAATCCACATCATGGAGAAATAATTGGTTCACATAATGTTCATGGGCCATTGTTCCGTTCCAATGTTTCCCTGCTTCCTTACCATCCTTATTTGGGGTCCATATCTGAAGGGTTGTGATACCATACTTCTTTGCCTCCTCGATTATTATGTTCAGTACTCGGGTACCAATACCCTGTCTGCGATATTGCTTGTTCAGACTTATGTGGATATTTCCAATGTGTTTATCTGATTCATAAGTTGGGTATTTGTCTGTGACATGGATTAAATATGCATATCCTATACAGATGTTCTCATCATTATGTATCAACCACCTGCGATAAGCACGATAGGGGCTTTGCTTGGTCATAAATTCCATTGTCAAATCCTTATTCGGAACGGGAAATGTTGGCAAATCCTCTTTGTGTATGAGGTTATAGTGTTCAATGAAACTATCGATGACTTCATCTGATAATTGTTTAAAATCAGTTTTTCCAACTCTAAATGTCATCTCAATATCTCTTGAATAGTTTGTCAGAACGCAATATAAAAATAATTTGCTCAAAGCTTAATGTTTATCTTGGTAATTTTATGCTGAAGGTAACTCCCTGATCTGTACCTGGAATGGGTGATTCGACACCGATTGTTCCCTTCATCTCCTCAATCGCTTTTTTACAAAATGCAAGACCGAGGCCAAATCCACCCATCTTTTTGTTAGTATCAGATTTGATCTGTTCGTACTTCATGAATAGTCTCTCATGATCCTCCTTGGGTATTATTGGTCCATCATTTGTTATTGAGAAGATGAAATTATTCTCATCCCTGTCGAGCACAATCTGAATTATACTCTCTTTGGGTGCAAATTTAACCGCATTGTGAATGAGGTTATCAAAACTCCTGCTTAGTAAAAATCTATCAATATCAAGTTCACAATCAGTGGTATACAGCTTTATTTCCATATCCAATTTGCTCATCTGTATCTTGACTTTGAATAATTCCAGACGTTCCTCTATAAGATTCTTGAGGTCAATTTTCTCATAGTTCAGGTTGTAAGAGGCATTGTCAAGTTTTTCCTGTGTCATAAAACTCGAGATATGCATCTGGATCTCTCTGCCTGATTTCTCAAGCAGATCAACATATCCGCGTAGATCTTTTGGAAGGGATTCATTGAGTGATATCAATTTTGTGATATTAAGATTCATCTGCAGGAAATTGCGAATATCATGGACAAACATCTCTGTGTTTTCCTTCCTCTCATACATCTCCTGGATATATTTGTGAAGTTCCAACTCATCTATCCTCTCAGAAAGTGGTAGGTCTTCAAAAGCAGTTTCACTCCATTTATCCAGTTGATCTTCGAGCTGTTTTTTAATAAAAGATGATTTGATCTTGATCTGATGTATATTGCGTTCGTCTGCAATTGTAATCGCCTGATCTATCAGAAAATTGGCTTCCTTGTATTTTCCTTGAAGGAGAGTTAGTTTGGACTGGATAATGAGAACCTCGCACATAATATCATATGATTCTTGATCCTGTGCAATTTCATACAATTTGGTTACGAGGGCATCAATTTCTTTCAGAGTCTCCTCATCATTGGTTGTTTTTAATTCGATTAGAAGGAACTCACAGAGATTCAACATTGCATATACTGTCAATTCAAAATCAACAAGATCCTCACTAATTACTTCTTCAAACAGGTCGTGTGCCTCAGCTTTCTTGGTTATTTTATGACTGGCCTGTAGCAATGTTGCTTCTGCTAACTTGTGTCTGGTTTTAATTACCTTGTTTTTTGATTTCTTGGCTATATTATTTAATTTCTTAAGATATTTCTCTGCTTTCTTAGGTTCATCCATATCTCTATACAGGATAACCAAGAAAAATAGAGTGTCGGATACCAGTATTTCATTACCGGATGCCTCTCTTAGTCTCAGACTTTCCATCATCTGTTGTTCTGCGTATTCAAATTCTCCCTTTTTAGAATATATCAGTCCAAGTTTCAATGCGACCTCGGAAAGATCAATATAATTTTTATTGGTATCGAATATCTCATATGCCTTGGAGAGATTGGTGAAAGCCTCTTCAATTTTTCCTTGAAGTAAACACACCTTTCCCACATTCTGCAGAGATTTACCAATGTCATCTAGGTTATCCAAGTCATTACGAATATCAAGACTTATCTGATAATAGTGCCTTGCACTATTCAACTCACCTTTTTTCTCATATACCAAACCTATATTATTAAACACGATTGCAAGAGTATGTTTATTTTCAGATTTCTTCAACATTGGTAATATTTTAGAATATATATTAATTGCATTATCGAGATCTCCACGATCTAGTTCAATTGATCCAAGATTGATGGATGATGTAATAAAAGAAATGACATCTCCTAAATCCTCTGTTATT